>NZ_JAGPYQ010000004.1 GCF_018070025.1 Streptomyces liliiviolaceus | reverse complement strand
GACGGTGCTCCTTCGGGCATGCGAGAACAGGGATGGCTCAAGAAGCCGCAGCAATCCCCGGCGGCACACACTGCCGCCGCCGGGAGATCAGCTGGCCGGATGGTGGAAAACGGTGGAACGCCGGCTGGATGTTGGAACGGCCGGACGATGATCCGTCGGGCCGTCACCGCAGGTCGGGGCCTGCCGACTAATCCCAGTACCAGGGGTTCGGGGGGCGTGTCAGGCCACGGAAGGGGCGTACGACGGTCGTTCCGTCGGTACGGCGGATAGCCACGTTGCGCGGCCCGGCGCCCGGTCGCCGTCCATTCCGATCGAAGTGCAGCCAGCTGTAGATGAGGACGGGTGGGCGGCGGGCGCTGTAGGGGATGGTCACGGTGACTGGCTGGCCGCGTTCGAGGTAGAGGCGGCCGATCATGCAGCTCACCGGGCGGGCGCCGGGAAGGCGTCGTGGTGGCGGCCGTCCAGGAGGCGGCCAGCCTGCTTCTTGCCGACGCGGCGCATCCGTACTGGCGTCTGCGAAGCACACGGGTCGTCGTGGTCCTGGCCGTGTCCTCGGGGATCGACCACGGTGAGACGTCCCCGGTCATGTCCGTGGTCTTCCGGTGCGTGGTCTCCCCACTGTTTGAAGAAGAACGGCACGTTGCGGCCACGGGTCTGATCACGCAGGCTGCGGATCCAGTCCGGGTGCAGAGGCCGCGCGCCGGGCCCGGACTCGCCGCCCGCGATGACCCAGTCGAGCCGGCGGATATGGCCGGACTCGCAGCGCTGGTCTGCGCAGCGGGCGCAGGCTTCGTCGTGGCTTTCGCCTTCGCAGCACGGGCAGGCCTGCCAGATATGGTCAGCGATCCACACGGGCCCGAGCAGGGGCTCGCAGCTGAGGAACCGGGTGTGGGCCGGGGTGCCGAGCAAGGCGGGGATCCGGATGTCCGCCCACCGCTGGTCTTCCACGGACACGCCCAGCCACACGTTGGGCAGCGGCTCGCCTCCCAGCATCGCGCCAGCGGCGAGCCACTCCTCCTGGCAGCCGGCGAAGTGCTCCCGACCCTGCTCCGCGACCTGGTGCCAGAACGTCGCCCGGGACAGCAGCGCTTTCATGCGGGCGTGCCGTTTGGTGAGGACCTGGTAGGTGTGGCGTGAGGTGAGCGCCATCATCGCGAAGACTTGGGCGATGTAGGTGTCGGAGATGTCCTGATGGAACAGGTCGGACATGCTGTCGAGGAAGATCCGGCGCGGGGTGCGCCAGGTCATCGGCAGGCGCAGGCGCTCAGGCCGCAGGGTGATGTCGAAGCCGGCCTCGAAGTGGTGGCCCGGGATGCCGCGCCACCGTTCGGCGAAGGTGGCCGCGTAGCAGTTGGTGCAGCCGTCAGAGATCTTTTCGCAGCCGGTGGTTGGGTTCCACGTGCTGTCGGTCCACTCGATGCCGGTGGTGTCAGCCATCGCTGGCCTCCCGCGCAGGTGCGTGGGTGAAGCGGACAGGCTTGCCGAGGCTGCGGGAATACGCAATTTCGCGGCGGGTGCTCTCGCCGATGTAGCCGTCCGGGTTGACCACGAGGACTTCGTCCGCCAGGTCGATCTTCCGCAGGTGCAGGTCGTCCAGCACCCGCTTGAGCCGGTCCGCCTGCACGGGGTCAGCCCACAGCGGGTGCGACTGCTTCAGGTTGCAGCCAGGCGCGAGGACGATCCGGCCGGCCACGGTCTCGTACAGGGTGGCTTCGGTGAACTGCTCCCAGAACCGGGTCGATCCGCACAGGACGACGATCGCCGGGCGCGAGGCGGAGGTGTCGGGGGTGGTGACGCTCTGATGGCGCACAGTGGTCCTCTCAGTGGTGAGCGTGGGTGGTGGTGTGCCGGGGGCGGCCGGGCGCTGAGGCCTGCGCGGCCACCCCGGGGCCTCACACGGTGGCGGGGGGACTCGCGTCTTCGGCCGGGGTCTTGGCGGTGGCCGCCTCAAGTTCGCCGTGGCGCTGCTGGAGGTGGTCGATGGCGGTGTGGTCGGTCAGCGCGGTCGTGATCAGTGCACGCTGGTACTCCATGCCTTCGGCGACGCCCCGGTGGTAGCGGCACTGGTCGTGGGCTTCGATGCAGGCCGGGCAGTCCTCCCAGTCCAGCGGGTCGTACGGTGCCGTCTCCGGGCCGGGGAGCTCCGCCGCCTGGCGGGAGACGAAGGGGGCGGGCACGGTGAACAGGTCCTCGTGCCAGGTGGCCGGCAGGTCCCGGAGCAGGCGGACGAGGGCGGCCGCGACCGGCCGGTAGTTGCCGAAGAGCGAGGTCCAGATCCGTCCGGCTTCGGTCGCCGGGTCGGGAGTGGAGGGCAGTTCGTAGGTGTTGCGGGCGTAGGCCCGGATCGTGTCGCGGCGTGCTTCCCAGGTACTGGTGTCGATCCCGGCCTCCGCGGCCGCGTCCAGGATCTGGGTGTCGTCGATGGGGTACGGGGCGAGCACGGATGCGGCGAGAATCTCGGCTGCGGCCGCGTCGTAGCGGGCGAGCGCGGCCACGGCCTGGTCGGTGCGGAAGGCGGTGCGCTGCGTCCAGAAGTCCGCGTTGCAGTACGCGGTGGCCAGCATGCGTTCGCGCAGCCGCGCGAGGTGGGTGGTGTCGTCCGGCATGGACTCTCTCCTTCACAGGGGTGGGGTGGTGGGCCGGGAAGCGGCGGTGGGGGCGGTCAGTCGGTGAGCCGGACGGGCATGAGCATGTAGCGCAGGGCGTGTTCGTCGCTGTCGTGGCCGCGCAGGACGGCGGGCTTGGTGGAGGAGGTGAACTGGAAGTCGACGGCCGTGGCGCCGCCGAGGGTGAGGGCGGTGAGGCCGTCGACAAGGAAGCCGGGGTTGAACGCGACGTTCAGTTCGTCGCCGCGCAGAGCGGTGTCGACGGTGTCGACGGCCTGGGCGTCGTCGCTGCTGCCGGCCTCCAGCACGAGGGAACCGTCGGCCGTGAACGTCAGCCGGACGGGCGTGCTCCTGACGGCGACCAGCGCGACCCGCTGGACAGCCTCCTTGAGCGCGCCGATCTCCACAGTCGCGGTGTGGGCGAACTCGGTGGGGAACAGCGTGCGGTAGGCGGGCAGGGAGCCCTCGATGGCGCGCAGGGTGGAGGTGCTGTTGTCGCTGCGCACGGTGAACAGACCCGAGGTGCCGCTGTCGCCGGGGAGGGTGAGGTCGACGGTGGGGTCATCGGCGCAGGCCTTGACCGCGTCCAGGAGCTTCTTGCCGGGGGCCAGGGCGGTGCGCTCGCCGGTCAGATCGCACCGCTTCCAGGCGAGGATGCGGACCGCGAACCGGTAGCGGTCGGTGGCGGTGAGGGTGAGCGTGCCCGCGTCCTGGTCGTGGTGCAGGGAGATCCCGGACAGGATGGGCAGGGCGTCGTCGCTGCCGAGCGCGGTAGCGACCTGGGTGACGGCTTCGGCCAGCGCCGGGCCGGGCAGCGTGCCGGAGCCGGTGCCGGGATCGGGGAGCTGCGGGTAATCCTCCAGCGGCAGCGTGGGAAGGGTGAACCGGGCGCTCCCGGCGGTCAGGATCAGGCGGGGCCCGGCGAGTTCGACCCGTACGGTGCCGCGGACGCGGGAGGCGATGTCGGTGAGGAGCCGGCCGGAGACGAGAGCGCGGCCGGGGCCGGTGACCGCCGCGGCGATCGTGGTGTCGCTGGACGTCTCGTAGTCGAAAGCGCTGACGCGCAGCCCGTCCTTGGTGGCGGTCAGGAGCAGTCCGGCCAGGACGGGGGCAGGCGGTTTGGCGGGCAGGCTGTGGGCGGCATAGCTGACGGCCGCGGCGAGGTCGGTCTGATCGACGGTGAACTGCACGAAGAGGTCCTGTCTGCAGAAGTGACGGAGGGCGGGCGAAGAGCGGCCCGGTCGGGGCCGCCCGCATGAGGGGCGGCCCCGACCGGGCCGTGGGCGTGTGGGTGGTGGGTCAGGAGGTGGGCAGGGGGCCGTGGTCCTCGCGCAGCCAGCACCACGACGTCAGCTCGTAGGCGGCCAGCGCGCACAGCGGGATCTGCAGGTGTGGCGCGTCGTCGTCTTCGAGCTGAACGGTGAGCTGGTCGGTGTCCCGCTGGACGATGACCAGCAGCGCCAGGCCGGGAGCGGCGGGTTCGGCGGCGTCGGGGCGCAGCTGCCACACCTGGCCGGGTTCGGCCAGCCACCACGGGTCCCCGGCGAGCACGCCTTCGCAGACGATCCGGTAGGCGACAGGCTCTGGCAGGAGGTCGTCGCGCATCAGCTCGCGTACGAGGGGCTGGATGACGCGGGCTGTGCGCTCGGGGCCGATCAGGCGGTCGACGGTGCAGCGCCCGGGCGGCGGGGTCCTTCGTCGAAGGCGTCGGATGAGGCGGTCAACGATGGAGGGCGTGCTCATGCGCGGGGTCCTTCCTCGAAGGCGGGGGCGTGTGCTGCGTGGTCGACGGCGGGCGGGGCGAGGGGATGTCGTGGCGTTCCGTCGCCGGGACGGGCCTGTTGGCGGGTGCGGGTTGGGGGAGTGTGAGGAGCCGCGCCAGGTGGCTGCGGGCGTCCAGGTCGTGGGCCGGGTCGTGGATGAACGCGGCCACCGCGGCGAGTTGGCCGCGCAGTTTCTGCAGTTCGTCTTCGGCGGTGCGCAGGAGTGCCGGTAAGTGGCTTGTCGCCCCGGCAGCATTTGTGGTCATCTCGGGAAACCTCCGTCTCCCCCGGGGCGGGGGCAGTGGGGCGTGTGTCTACCCCCGGGGCACGCCCCACGTCAGATGCGTCAGGGCGGTGCGATGGCAGCCGGGGCAGCCGGACATGGGGGTCGACGGCTGCCCCGGGCCGGATCCGGGAGGGCCGGCCGGTCAGGCCGACCGGGTCTGGCCGTGGGGGAGTCCGCGGTTGTAGAACTGGCGGGCTGCGGTGTCCAGGAGTGCGCGGTTGCTCTGCTGCCGGACGGCGGGGAGCCTGCGCTGCGGGCGCATCGGCCCGTTGATCTCGCGGTCCAGGTGCACGATCCGTGACTGGGGCACGGTCAGCGGATCGTGTCGGGCCGCGGCAGCCCGCTGTCGGCGTTGCTCGTCCTCGGCGGCGAGCACGTCGATCCAGCCGGGCCCGAGACGGTCGGCGAGACGCAGGCGCAGTTCGGTGCGCTGCCTGGGGGTGGTGCTGGCGAAGACACCGATGCGGGTGGCGGGCTTGTTGACCAGCGCCCATCGCAGGCAGGCCACCGCGATGGGGCAGGAGGCGCACGCCCTGCGGGCCTGCGCCAGCCGCTTCTCCGTCGCTGCACGGTCGGCGCCGCGGTCACCGATGGTGAGGTCGAACAGGGCAGGCGTCTTCTGGCAGACGGTGCCGGTGGCGGTGTGGGGGAAGGGAAAACGCGGGTCGAGAACAGCGTGGTCAGTGGTCTTGGGGATGCCGGGCCGGGTCATGACGTGACCTCCGGGAACAGCTGGGTCAGGTGGGGGAGTTGCAGCAGGACCTGCTCGAAGACCGGCCGCGGCACGCGCCACGGCCCGAGCGCCCCGGGACAGGGCACGGGCAGCGGCAGGACATGCACGTCGTCCAGGTCGAGGTGGAAGCAGCCGGGCTGCGCCCACTCGCTGCACGCAGGACCGTCGTCGGGGTCGGTGTGGCAGCCGGTGATCCGAACCACGGCGAGGACCGCGCTCGTGTGCAGGTGGTGGCCGCGGATCGTGCGGGCCACCAGCGGGTCGCGCAGCGCGGGCCGGTCGACGGATCCGCCGGCGTGCAGCAGACGCCAGCCCGTCGACCAGGCCCGAGGGCGGTTCTCGATCCGCTTGTCACCGTCAACGATGCAGGCGGCCCACGGCTGTTTCACGGTGATGCCGCGCAGCCAGTCGGGGGCGTACAGCGGGGCCGTCATCCCCTTGCCCCGAGCGCGGTACCGCGGCGGCCCGGACGGCGGCCGTGCACGGCGGGCGCGTACGCGTCCTGCCGGGATGCCGTATAGCCGAGCGGCTCCTGGCCGGTCTTGACCTTGTACATGGCCATGTCCGCGCCCCGCAGGATCCGGGACGCGCCGGCCGCGTCGGGCAGGTCGGCCGCGCGGGCGATACCGATCGACACCGACGGGCGCACGAGCTGCCCCTCGATGTCGCGCAGCGGCTGCCCCTCATAGGTGACGGGCTGCGCAAGCGCCGTGTGCAGGTCGACGATGTCGCGAACAGCGGTGGCACGCGGCATCAGCACCGTGACACCGAACTCGTCACCCCCCAGACGCGCGGCGAGCCCGCTCCGGCCGGCCGCCCACGTGCTGAGGCGACGGCCGATCGCAGCGATCAGCGCGTCGCCAGCGGGGTGTCCGAGGGTGTCGTTGACGGCTTTGAGTCCGTCGGCGTCGGCGACCAGGACGTGCAGGAGCTCCCGGCGGGTGTGGGCGAGCCGGTCGATCCGGTCAGTGAGGATGTCGCGGCCGGGCAGACCGGTCAGCGGGTCCCGGCGGGCGGTGTGCAGCTGGCGGCGCACCCGGACGTCGTCGGCGACGACGGCCAGGGCGAGCGGCACGACGGCCGCGGTGATGAGGAATGTGCGGGTCGGCTGCCGTAAGGCGCCGGGTCCGGGCATGATGGTCTCCGTTCTCGCCCCTTGCGGGGCGGGTGTGGGAGAGGCGCACCCCGCGCTTTGCACGGCATGGGGGTGCGCCTCTTGCTTTTGATCAAGTGGTTTGGGTCGGGCCTGGTGGTCGGGCATGCTGGAAGTGCTTCCGCCACGTGACGGAACGGGAGCGATTCCCCGGGGCGGCCGGCCTGCCTCTTAGCCGATGCTGCGGGCGCTCCGGGGCCATCCTGCGACGGCGGGAGCCTGCTGGACGCTGTGGCAGTCCGGCGCCTGGTCGTCGTGCAGGGACCGGCCATACGTCGGCTTCAGCTCCGCGAGGATTTCCATGAGGACGTCCTCGGTGTCGATGGTGATGTCGGCGTAGCCGCGCCCGCACGTGCACGGTGCGATCAGCGTGAGGACGTCGTGCGCTCCGTCGGCCTCCGTGACGCGCAGGGTGTGGTGCAGCCACAGCCCGCCCCCCAGCAGTGCCACCGCGGACGCCTCGAAGCGGCGGGCCCCGTGCTCACGCACGCACGGGTAGCCCTGCCAGACCGCGGAGTCGACGGCTTGAGCGAGCGAGTAGGCGTAGGCGGCGTAGACGTGGTGCGCTGCCCCCGTTTCCGCTCCGTCGCGCTGCTCGTCCTCGGGCTCCTCATCGACCGCCGCGGCGGCGATCTCCATCAGGTAGGCCAGCGGCGAGTCCGGCTCGTACGGGCGGGCCGGGGTGTGCAGAACGGGATCCATACTGGGATTTCTCCTTCTCGTCTTCGTACGGACGGGGTGTGGTCGGCCGTCAGCGGGAACCCCCGCCGGAGAGTCGGCGGGGGCCGGTGAACAGAGATCACCTCAGGTGCGAGGCGGCGGCGGTTTCGAGAGCCTGGTGCGCCGCCCGTGCCGAGTCTCCGGCTTCCTGAACTGCGCCGTGGTCCAGGGACGGTGCGTCACCTACGGCCACGGAGGCGGCAACGAGCGCCACGGCCAGCTCGCTCAAGCGGGCAGGGGCACCGGACAGCCGGACGCTGGAAAGAGCGCTCGTCATGGCGGTACGGGCCGCGTACCGCTCAGCGCGCGCGGTGTCGGTGTCCGGCTCACTCGCCCGCTGGGCCACGTGCTTGCGGTACTGCGCTCCCCGGTGCGCGCTCGCGCTTCCGAGAAGACCGGCAATGGCGGTGCGCTGAGCGATCCGGTCCCGGTCACGCCGACCGGACACTGTAATCAGGTGCTGGAGCATGCCGGTCAGAGCAGCACCCAGCAGGGTTCCGAGTACGGCGATCAACGTGCTCCCCATGAGATCCCCTTCTCACATCAATCTGCGTCGTTCGTTCATACTGACACAGTAAGTCAGTCTGCGCAATGCTCGCATCTTGATTCATTGACTCAGCTTGATACGACATGGCAGTCTGACGGCATGACGCAGAAAACACCGGCCGAACTCCGGGCAGACGCCGAAGCGAGCCTCAAGGCTCCGGGCCAACAACGGATCAAGCTCCTTGCCCAGCTCGAAGAGATCGAAGAAGGGCTGCGTCCACTGGTCGCGGAAGCGGTGCGGATGGAAGTCCCCTACCGCCGGATCAACGAACTCACGGCAGTCGCACCGAACACGGCACGCGCATGGTCGAAGAGCAAGACGAAGGAAGCCTAGAAAACAGGCTCGGAAGCAGATCGACGACGGGCCGCCACCCCCTGGGTGGGCGGCCCGTCGTCGCGCGGGCCGGGCTGTCCGGTCCTGCGCCCGGCCCCCCACCGGCCGCCGGGTGCGGCGAGGATGCGGCGCTGGACGCAGGACCGTCAGAACAGGGCGCCGATCACGGCCAGGAGCAGCAGGGCAAGAGCAGCGAGGATCAGGTCGACCGCCCGCTGAAGACGGCGGAACTTCCGCACCGCGATCCGGGACAGGACGCGGATGCGGGCGGCGCGGAGGTCGCCGTGCAGCACCTCGCGGATGTCGGCTTCGCTCATCACCGCCCAGGCCGGGAACGACTCCCGGCCGCCTCCGCGTAACCGGGGGCGCACGACCAGGAGCAGCAGGACCGAGGCAGCGGCCAGGGCGAGGACGCCGGCCGCGCCGAACACCTGGGTGGCCGGGGGCAGGTGCTTGTCGGCGACGGAGGCGAGCCCGGCCAGCACGGCGCCGGTGAAGGCGAGCAGCAGGCTGGATTTTCCGTCGGTCCGGGCGATCTCGCTGCCGACCGCGGCGAGCGCGGTGTCCAGGTTCGTCTCGACAGTCGTGTCAGACACAGTGGTCATGGTCGGCACGTCCTCTCAGCCCTGCTGGCGGAGGTCGGTGGCGGTCATGTCGGCGATCGTGGCCTCGAACGACTGGTCGTTCTCCAGAACGGTCTCCGTGATGACCTGAGCGGCGCGGTCGGTGTCACCGGCCCGTACGGCGGTCCTCAGTTCGGCGGTCTTGTCGTCGATGAAACCCATGCGGATGTCCTTTTCGTTGGTCAGGCGGCCAGCGAGTGTGCGGCCGGGACAGCGGTGTAGCTGGTCGGGTCGGCGGGGGTGCCGTCGTGGCATTCCAGGCAGCTGCCGAGGGTGCGCAGCGGAAGGCAGTACACGTACCGACGCTTGCAGCGGGGGCAGGTGGACCTCGCGGCCATCGCCCGGTCCAGCGCCCACTCCTGAGCCAGCGTCGGGATCCGTTTGGGCCGGGTCAGCCGAAGGTCGTAGAGCCAGGCACGGCCGGGGTGGCTGCATGACCACTGCGGGGTGTAGCGGCAGCGCGCGCAGCGCAGTACGGCGACCGGGCCGTGCCCTCCGGGGCTGACCTCCCGGGCCCGCAGCTGGCGGCGGGTGGCGAGGTGGCCGGGGCAGGCGCCACGGTCGAACTCCTCCAGGGCCGCGCTGCTGCGTGGCACGCGTTGTATCGCGCGGCGGACCCTCGTACGCGTCCTGGCCATCACCGGATCCAGGGAGCGGGCAGCCGGGCCGGACGGTGCGGGTAGCGGGGGCCGGGACGCAGGGGGCGGGGCCGGCCGATCCGGCGGCGCGGGCGGGGAATGAGCACGGGGCGGTTCCTCCAGGCGTCGGTGGACAGCAGCGCGCCCCACCGACGCGGGTGCGTCAGCGGGGCGCAGGATGGTGCTGGCGGCCGGTCGGCCTGCCCGGTCCTCGCGTGGGTGCGCGAGGACCAGACGGAGCGACCGGAATACGACGATGGCCCACATCCCAGGTCGGGGAGCGGGCCATCACAGTTCAGGGAGTGTCAGAGGTCGGACGGCAGTTCCTCGCCGGTCCCGGCGTCGAATGCAACCCCAGTCGGGGACAGGCGGATGTCGCGGGATTCTGCCCGGGCCCCTTCCTTCCAGGTCCGTCCGCCGACCGCGATCCGGACCGTCACGTCCGCAAGAGGGTCCGTGACCGGCAACGCGATCTCAGGATCCTTGGGGAACCATCCGTCTTCCCGAACGCTGCTGGCGCTCTCACCAGACGCGTCAATGCGCAGGTACCGGGCGTTGCGGTCGAAGTAGCTGCGCAGTTCCAGGATCACCTTGTCCCGGTCACTGTTCCAGTGCGCCACGACGTCCGCCTTGACGCCGTCGATCTTGAGTGCCGCTCCTGACCGCCCCTTGTACGCGGCGGCTTTCTCCTGCCGGTCCTGGCGCTGGTCTTCGCTCTGTGCGTGCTGCCATACGCCTGCAGCGGTGAGGGACAGGGCTGCGATCGCGGCGACATACGGCCAGGTGCGGCGCCGCGGGGCGGAGGGCGGTTCAGCCGGAGCGGGCGGTGTGGATGGCTGGGGCCCGCTGTGCCATGCCGGGGACGTGCTGTCACCGGTCCGCTCGAACCAATCGGCATCGTGTCCCATGTGGGCGACGGTAGCGCGCAGTTGCGCGGCCTGTCCGGTATCTCCGCGCAGCTCCGCAATTTGAGCGCGGGTCTCTGTCCAGGCCAGCGCCTGAGCGGAGTTGAGGCCGTGGGTGGTGATGTCCTCCCGCTCGCAGATCGCCGCCAGGTCGGCGGCCTCGCTGAACCGGCCCTCCATCGCGGTCTGCAGGACGGCCTCGTGCCGGGCGAGATCGAAGGGACCGGACTCGGTGTCGATGACGTTCGGCGGCATCGCCTCCCAGTCCCAGACGTCGGTGGTGTCCTCGAACGGCGCGTACAGGTCATCGCTGAGGCTGCCGCCCGGGACGGCCAGGGCCTCGCCCGCGTCAACATCGACGTCGGTGTCGACGTCCTCGGTCGGCTCCGGGAGCGGCTCTGTCGAGACGTCCGGGGTGGCCTCTTCAACGGCTTCGACGGCTACGGCCTGCTGTGCCATGCGGCGCCGCATCGAGGTGTCGGTGAGCGCGGCTTCCTCTTCGCTCCGGATCGTCTGCACGATGTCGATGTGATGCGGGCCGACCTTCCACACGGCCTGTCCCGGATCGAGTGTGGGGATGCGGTCGACGGCCCACGCGGGCAGTCCGAGCAGGTGGCCGACGATCGCGGCCTCTTCCGGGGTTGAGCGCCCGACGTGGACGATCTCGCACAGTTTCGCCAGATCCTGGGCTTTGCCTTCTCCGAGGTCGGACAGCGTGTGCATCACCACGTCCAGCGACAGCCCGGCCTTGCGCGCGTTCTTCACCAGCCGCTGGATCAGTTCGCTCGTGGCGGGGGAGAGCAGGATCTGCCAGGCCTCTTCCAGCACCAGGTGCCGGTGCACGGCCGTGGACTGGCGCAGCCACACCTGCTCTGCCCAGCACGACACCGCCGACATGAGCGCCGGGATCGCGGGGCTGTTGCGGTCCATGCGGGAGAAGTCGAAGCTGATGATCGGCAGATCCGTCTCGGGCAGACTCGCGTCCTGGCCGTCGAACAGACCTTGCAGCGAGCCCTCGGTGAACCGGGACAGCGCGATCGCGGCGCCCTCGCCCCACTCGGTGAGCTTCGCGACCGGCCAGCGGCCGGCCTCAGGTGTGACCAGGGCGTCCACGACTCCGTTGAGCGAGGTCGCTTTCGGGTGGGTCAGGGCGTGCTGGAGTGCATGGGCGGCATGGTGGTCGAATGCCCCGGGTTCGACGGCCAGGATCAGCGTGCGGACCAGCTGCTCGCGGACCTCGGTCGTGAACAAAGGGCTGACCGGGTTGAGGGTGAAGCTTCCGGCCTCGATGACCCGGCCTCCCAGGGAACGGACCAGCGGCGCCCACTCGCCGCTGCTGTCCTCCCCGAAACTGTCGATGACGACGGCCTGGTGGCCGTGCTGGAGGATCTCGCGGCGGATCCGCGTCTTGGCGGTGGTGCTCTTGCCGGAGCCCAGTCCTCCCAGCGCGAGGGAACTCGTGGACGGCAGCAGCCTGTCGTCGACCTGGACGGGGGAGAGGTGGAAGGACCGCCCGTCGAGCAGGGACCGGCCGATCGGGATGCCGGGAAAAGCCGTGTTGGAGGCGACCAGCGGGGCGGTGATCGCGGCATGGGTGGTGGGCAGACGAATCATCAGAGGATCGCCCCTTTCCGGGTGGAGACTCCGTGCGGGCTGGTCATGACGTGGGCGCGGTGCTGCTGGCCGGAGAGCCAGTCGAGCCGGATACGGTGCCGGTCGGCCGCAAGGCTGGCCTGCCAGCGGGCGTCCGTGACGGCTTCGGGGCTGTCGGCCCACACGGTCAGGTAGGCGTCGATGTCCACGAGGGTCGCGCCGCCGACCAGCTCGCCGTGCGTGGTGCCGCTGGCGATGTCCTGCGCATCGGCCTTCACCTTGTCGTTGGTGAAGGCTTCGGACGCGGCGCGCTGCCACTTCGCGGACCGGCGGGACTGCCCCGCCGGAAGCGGCCGGTACAGAACCGCGAGGGACCGGTCGGTGCCCGGCCCGAGCAGCAGTTTCGCCATGAGGTCACCGCCGGTCTCCTGCGGCCAGGCGGTGATGCGTGCCGTGGTGGCGTGCCGGCCGTCGTCCAGCGCGACCCAGCCGGAGCCGCGATCGGTGACGGCGGGAACCGGTTCGGGCGTGAGCGGGGTCAGCGCTCCGAGAGCGGCGAACTCAGCTTCCAGGCTGCCGATGACCCGGTCCGGGTGACCGACCAGGCCCTTGGGGACGTGGACGGAAATGGTCTGGGTGTGGGTGGTGTGTTCGCGGGCTGTGGAGTGGTGGGTGACGTGCACCTGCACGCCGGCCTGGCGGGCCTGGTCACCGGCGAAGGTGAGCGCGCGGGCGAACGCCTCGTGAAAGGCGGCCCGGCTCTGCGGGTCCTGCATGGTGCCGTGGTGCGGGTACAGCGCCCATGTCTCGGTCGCTCCTGCATGAGCGGCCATGGCGTCCGGGGTGGTGCGCTCTCGCAGGTGCCGGTATCCGACGGCCGCCCACCGGGCGATCGACCGCGGCCCCGGCGCGAAATTCAGCAGGACTGCCGTGGTGCCGACCGCGCCGAATGTCCACAGCGGGGGCGGGGTGAGCATCGCGGACATCAGCACGGCGCCCCCGGCCCCGGCGGTGGCTTTCGTCAGCAGAGTCTCGACAGGGCTGAGTCCGCGCTGGAGGGCGGGAATGCGGTAGCCGGGGGTCAGGGAGTACACAGTTCTCCTTCTGGTGGGTGACCGGCCAAGGCCCCGGCGTCCGCTCTCGCCCCGCAGAAGCGGGACGACGGATACCGGGGCCTCGGTCGGTCAGCTCTACGGGTTGGCGGGCGGGTTGGCAGGTGGGTTGGCGGTGTTTCGTGCTGCGTTCCGGGCCTGGATCCGGACCGCCGAATCCGCAGCCTCCCGTGCCCGGTTGGCAGCTGCGGACTGAGCGGTCAGCCGTCCCGGCCGCTCAGCCTTCGGGATGCCGTACGCGGCAAACAGGACGCCGCGGTCCTGGTTCACGGCGCGGCCGGGGGTGTCCACGGTGCGTGGACCGCGCGGCTTGTTCTCCTGCTCGTAGACGGTCGGTGCTCCGGCCCGTACCACGGCCCGCGCGAGCGGACTGTTGGTGCGTGCTTCGACCAGGGACCGGGCGCCGCGGGCGATCCGGGGGCCGAAGTACGGCACCCCATGGAAGATCATCCGCAGCATCAGGGCGTCCGCAGCGATCAGGAGCACGGAGTCGACCACCAGAGCGCCTCTGGCCATTTCCACGAACGGGCTGACCAGCAGCAGCGCAAAGGGAGCGAACATCAACCCCAGCAGCCGACCCGCCCACCGCTTGACCGCGCCCGTGTCGCCCCCGCGAGCCAGCGAAGCCAGCACCACGGGAGCCATACACACGAACACGAGGATGCCGATCTGACGGGTCATGAAGACCAGCACGGCAAACGCCAAGGACACCACCAGCGCACTGAAAATGATCAGGAGCGCCAAGGGGTTCTCTTTGTCCGCCGCGTCCTCCATGTCCTTACTGATCGCGCCGAACAGCGTCGCCTCGTCGCTGCTGAACATGATCGTGAACGCCTCGCTCACGGCCCGGTTCAGCAGCATCACGACTCCGGGGACCGACGCCATACCGGCGACGGCCGCGAGCGTCCAGCCGGTCGACGCGCCCATCTGCCGAAGCCGGGGCACGCCCTGCCAGGCCGTCAGACCACACACGACGACCACGCACACGAAGATGGCGACCGCCAGGTGCTGCCCGAGCCACAGAAACTGCTCGTACACCCAGCTGTCGGCCCGCTCCGGCGCCCACGTGTGACCTGGCGCAACCAAGCCTTTAATCTTCGCGATCAGGTCGTCGGCGAGCTCGCGGACGGTGACGGTGGCTCCGTCCGTGACGCCGCCCTCGCCTCCCGCGCCGGGACGACTGCCCGAGTCCTCCCGCGTGCAGAGCGCCTTGCCTGGTCCGTAGATGGCGTCGCAGGGATCACGGTCTGCCATGAAAGCCACTGCGGTCAGCCCTTGGCTTCGGTGACCGTGCTGAACAGAGTGTCGCCGTAGAGCGCGAGGACCACGGCGACGAACAGCGTGCCGACCGCCAGGCTCCCCTTCTTCAGGGCGCCCTTGGGGTCGCTCGACAACTGCAGCAGCATGCGCACCGCGATTACGGCGACGACCGCGGCGACACCCTTGGTGACCAGGCCGCCGCCGGTGAGGCCGATGGTGTCGAAGAAGTCCTGGAATCCGCCGGACATGTCGATGGGCTTGGCGAGGGTGGTGAGCTTACGCATGGGTCAGATCTCCTTGGAGTTTCGGGATACGGGACGTGCAACGGCGAAAAGATCCGGCATGGAATCCATGGGGGAATAGCGGACCTCTGTGCCGGGCCGGGGAGCGTCGATCATCCAGCCGCCGCCGATGGAAATACCGACGTGGTGAATGTTCGCGGCGCTGTCGCCGTAGAAGACGAGATCGCCGGGGCGTGTCTTTCCGGGCTTGATCGGCTCGGATGCGGCGTACTGCTGTGCTGCCGTGCGCGGCAGGCTGATGCCTGCTTTCGCGTAGGCGTAGAGGGTGAGTCCGGAGCAGTCGAATCCGGTGATGGATGCACCGGAACGGCCCCGGGGTGAGCAGCAGGTTCCCCTGCTGGGTCCACTGGCGTTTCCGCCGCCCCACGAATACCGGGTACCGATCATCGCTTTTGCCGCTTTGAGAGCGGTAGCAGCCTGCTTCGTGGTCGCGGAGTTCCCGCCGGTCGGCTGGTTGGCGAGGGTACTGATGGAACGGACGTAGTTCTGTGTTTCCTTGTACGGGGGGACGCCTCCGTATTTCCGGACGGCGCCGCTTCCCGCGTTGTAGGCGGCGAGCATGTTGCTCTGTTTGTCGCCGGGCACGTCCTTGACGTCGTCCGCGATGGCGCACAAGTACTTGGCGGATGACGGGATGGCGTCCTCGGGGTCCCGCACGTCGCGCTTTCCGTCACCGTTGCCGTCGATCCCGTGTTTTTCCCACGTGGACGGCATGAACTGCGCAATTCCTTCTGCGCCGACCGGTGATTTCGCGTCCGGATTGAATCCGGATTCCTGTGTGAGGAGCGCGGCGAGCAGGTTCGGGCTGACCTCGGGGCAGGTGTTTCCGGCGTCCTCGATCAGCTTTTTGTATTCGGTGGGAACGGTCATGCTGAGCGCCGCACCGAGGGGGTCGTCGGCGGCGGTCTGCACGAGTGCGGCCACGATGACGGCCGCGGTCGCTCCTATGCCGGCGGTGACGGCTGCAGAGGCACGCAACGGGGGTTCTCGCTCCCTTCCGGGGTAGTTGATCATTTCTGCTGGTCAGAACCGTCCGTGCGGTCCGCTGGGAGTCCGCTGGCGGTCCGCTGGAGTCCGTCCGGGAGACGGGTCGTGCTGCCCCCTGGACGGGTCCGTAGCGGGTGTTCAGCGGACTCTCGGCAGGTACCTGGACGGGTCCGGAAGCGGTCATGGTCCGGATGTGGCCGCGGCGATGAGGTCGTTGATCCAGTAGCCGCGAACGACGCTCTTTTCGTCCTTGCTGGATGTGACTCCGAGCATTTTCGACAGTTGCTTTCCGCGTTCTCCGTGCCTGGTTTCCGTGATGCCGAGGGCCGGGGCCAGGTCGGCGGTCGGGATGAAGTCCACGCCCTGGCGCCGCATCAGATCGATGGCCTGCGTCAGAGGGGAAGCGGGGGCTTGTGCAAGTTTCTGCTGCTGTCGCCCGTGTGCTTCGTCGACAACATTCCACATGAACTCGTTGTCGAAATCGAATCCTCGAATGAGAGTGGATTCCCCGTGGGAGAAGAGCACTCCCTGTCCCTTGATCTTCGGGTTGAGCAGTGCGGGGTTGATCGGGCCGACCGTCTCGAAATAGGTGTCGCCGAGGACAACTTTCGCGGTTCCTTCCGAATCCACATACAGGCAGAGCCGGTACTGGAATTGAGATCGGACGTTGGTCGGAATCGCATCCTTGTCGGGGCGCTGCGTAAGCCAGATGCAGGAGATCCCGGATTCGAGGGACATGGCAACGAGCTTCCGGGCTTTTTCGCTGATGCGCCCGGCTTTCTCTTTGCCCTTGGGCGTGCCGTCGTCAGCGAAGAAGTTGGCGACCTCGTCGGCGATGAAAATGACCGGCTTGAACTTGGGGGAAGGTTCCCGGTTGCGCAGGGCTTCCTGCTTCTGCCGGTACCGTCCCATGCCTGTTGCGGTCAGCTCATCGACGATGTCCTCGAACACGTCCGGCTTGTCGGAAGCCTCGTAGCGGACACAGTTCTTTTCGAATGTGATCAGCCCGCAGATTTTTCCGTCGAGCAAATACATGTCGAATTCGCCGTAGCCGATGAGGAGGCACGTGATAAGACCGTTGATCAGTGTGGTCTTGCCGGTCTGGGACATGCCTGCGACCAGCATGGACGCCTTGTCGAACGTCTCGACACCGGCGAGCCGGCCGGTGACGTCGTGTCCGAGCGGCACCCCGGCGAACGTCGTGATCTCGTGCCGGGTGGGCAGCGGCAGGGCAGTGGAGAACGGCGCCTGGTCGAGCCTGAGCAGCAGGACACGGCGCTCGTTGTCGAAGCTGCGCTCCAACTGGAGCTGCAGCCGGCTGACGCCGAACCATCCGGCGATGTTGGCGAGCTTGTGCCCGACGTCCTTGACCGTTTTGGTCTTGGGCAGCAGGAAGTCGTAGCGCTTGCCGGTGGCCAGGGACGTCACGGTGACTTCGTCGGCGCGGATGATTTCGTCCCGGCCGATCACGCCTGCCGTGCGCAGTGCCTCCGTCAGCTCCGGATGCGGGGCCACCTGGTCGCCGCCGGCGCCCGCAGCGGCTGGCGCTTCCTGCTTCAGGGCCGTGGTCGTGGCTGCTGGCTTCCCGGCCGTGCCCGCGAGCGCGGCCAGGATGCGGTAGCGGAGCTTCCAGGCTCCCCAGCCGATCAGGACCATCACGCCGACCGTGAGCAGCACGGTGACCGGCATGGACAGTCCGAGCTTGTCCTTGATGGCCCCGAGGATGGCGAAGACAACCACCAGGGCGCCGATCGCTCCGGCGGTCTGCCCGTACAGGTCTTCGCTGACCTGCTGTTTCTTCTTGCTCATGCCTCTGCTTTCTTCCGATGGTGAGCACGCTGCTTCGGGTGTGTTCTGACTGGTGGTGCGTGGTGCTCGCCGGGTCTGCTTCCGGGGTCTGCGAACGCGTGGTTCGCTCGCCAGGTCACTCGCCGGGTCTGCACCGGGTCGACTGCACTTTTTCTTCCGGCAGTCGCAGCAAAGGCCAGGCCGCACGGGGTGCGGTCTGGCCTTCACTGGTGGTGCCGGACGGGGTGGTCAGTCGACAAGGTCGTCCTCGGTGAGGCCGCCGGGGATGTGGTGGACGTCGACACCGTCGGCGGTGACGATCACCGTGTTCGTGCCTCCCTCGGCTTTCTCTGTGACGACGAATCCGCCCTGGTCCTGCTGGTCCTGGCCCATGAGGCTCCTTCTCGGGGGTGGGGGCTGTTCTGGGGTTTTCCGGGTGCGGGCGTCCGGTTCAGGCGTCCGAGTCCTCTTCCTCGGAGTCGGTCTCTTCCTCGGTGTCGGTGTTCTCTTCGTCGGGGTCGGTGTCGGTGCTCTCTTCCTTCGACAGCAGGGCACCCCAGGTGCGGCGCACCCGCTTCTCGGAGCCGACGAAGCCGCCCTCGCGGAAGATGTCGCGGGCCGCGCGGTAGGACAGCGGCGGGTCGTCGCGGTAGCGCAGGTGCCTCAGCACCACGGCGAGCTGACCGTCGCTCAGCGTCTCGCCGGGCTCCGGGAGCGGCACACTCGCCACGGCCGCGAGCTGCGCGAGTGTGACGGCGTCACGGTCCGCGTCACGGTCGGTGTGCTCCTCGCCGTGCCGCTCACCGTGACGGCTGTCGGTCGAATCGCTCTGACCTGCGTGACTGCCGTCAGCGCCTGTGCCGGATGCGGCACGCCCGGCGGGCAGAGCGGGCCGGTCGGTGCCGAAAGCGTCACGGTCAGCCGTGCCGGGCAGGGACAGCGCTGGGGGTGTCCACGTGTCGAGGTCCGGCAGGAGGATCGCGGCGACCGAGGCGGGCAGTTCCTTCTCCGCGACGGTCTGGGCTGTGGCTTCTGCCTGCTCGTGCAGCGTGTCGATCGACTTCTGCTGGCGCTTGAGCACGGACTTGCGGTAGGCGGTCTCGGCTTCGGCCACCTGCTTCTCCAGGGCCTTCGCGCACTCCAGCAGCTCGATGCGGTGGGCGGCCTCAGCCTCCATCGTCTCCAGCCGGTCGGAGACCTGCTGACGCTTGGCCGCGATCTCCTGCCGGGTGTCGGCAGACACCTTGCGCCCGAGGGAGGGCAGCGCGATCCACCAGGCGCCCTTGGTCGCAACGATCGCGATCGGCGTGAGGATCACGGCCAGCTCGAACCGGCCGGAGCCGCGCATCACCAAATCGGCGGTGGGAATGGCGGCGTTGACGACCGTGAGCACCAGGCCCGCGATCTGCACGCGCATCGCGCGCCGCTTGTTGTTGCCGGAGAGGATCTCGGTGGCCTGGAAGACCACCCACAGGGCGTCCAGCGCGCCCACGGTCGGCACCGCCCACGCCCCGAAGCGGGGTTCGAGGATCTGGTAGCTGACGGCCATCGACAGAACGGCCACCCCCAGGGTGACGATCCCCAGAATGCTGAGGACCGCCCCGCGCGGGGACGGGCGGCCCTTCCACCACTTCGTGTCGGTCTGATCAGGCTTTTCGGTCATGCTCGTTCTCCTGTGTTCGGGTCAGCCGGTGGTCGTGCCGGACAGGCGGCCGACCTTGGCGACGTGTGTGTCCTGGTCCGTGATGAGGCGGCGTACCTGCTCCGTGAGCGGCACGCCGGGCCCCCAGGAGCTGGCGTAGGTGTCGGCGGATGCGATGTCCCAGTCCTTGGCCTCGGGGTAGCCGGCCCTTTCGAGGGCGGCGTCGTGTCCGAGGTCGGCGTACAGGTGCGTCTCGTGGACGCGGGCGATCTCCCAGGCCCGGTCGTCGAACGCGGAAGCCGCGGCCATGGCCCGGTCCTGCGCGTCGACCATGCGGCTAAGCGCGGACGGCCACTCCGCGGCGGCCTCGGGGGTGCGCAGATACGCGTACGCCGACTCCAGCGCCTTGATCTCCCGCTCGTACGCCTGCCAGCGGGTACTGGCGTCCCCGACGGTCTCCTTCAGGTCGGCGACGTACGCCGCGTCCTGCCACCGCTGGCTGGCTTGGCGGTACAGATCGACCAGAATCCGGCGAGCCGCCTTCCGTAAAGCCCGCTCGGCTTCGTCGTCCGAACCGCAGGCGAGCTTCGGGTCGGTGTAGACGTCCGGCGTGGACGGCTCCTTCTCGCGTCCCGTGAACGTCGCGAACTCGTACTGGATCGAGTACCGGTGGTGGTGGACCGCCTTCAAATACGTCGGCAGGTGCGGCCGGAGGCGGGCGAAAATCTCGTCCATGCCTGCCGGGGTGATCTCGTAGCCGCGCCCCCCGAGCCCGGTTCCGGTCTCCGTCACGAGAGCAGGGACCGGGAGCGGCACGTCGGCCGGGGGCGGGGTGGTGCGGGGCAGCCCGTTGTCGTCGAGCGGTGCCCGGAGCGGAAGGGTGTGGGCCATGGGTCCTCCTCATGGACCGGCCGGACTGTCCGGCCGACCGCCATCGCCCGGCCCCGGCCGCCACGGTGGGCGGGCAGGAGGCGGGCGGTGACGGTCGGCCGTCAGGCCGTGGCGGTGAGGGGCCGGTGCGGGGCGACGATCCGGCCGTCGGGCAGGAGTTCGCCTGTGTCCTCGAAGAGCAGGACGCCGTTGCACAACAGGCTCCAGCCCTGCTCGGGATGGGCGGCCACGACGACCGCGGCCTCGTGGTCGGGGCTGTCGGCGGCCGGGCAGAGCTGCCGGTGCGTGCACAGGCTGCGGGGCTGACGGGGCAGGGCGGCCGGCGGGGTGAGGGTGCGCATGCAGAACCTCCAGGAGGTCGACGAAGAGTGGGGTGCGCGGGGCTGCGCGGCTCCCCTGGACCGCGCACGGCCCGGCCACCGCGTAGGGGGTGCGGTGGCCGGGCCGTGCGGGTCAGGCAGCCGACAGAGGTGGCGGTGTCGGGCTGTACGGAGGTCAGCGCCGCTGTTCGCGCTGACGGTTGAGGTAGGCGGTCTGCAGCCGGGCGAAGGAGCTGTAGAGGCGTTGCCCGGCGGGGCAGCGTTCGGTGTCCGTGCACGCGGTGCAGGTGCCGTGATGGGACCGGTGTGCGGCGGCTGCGGTCTGGTAGCGCTCGTACAGGTCCTCAGCCACGCGGCCGGTCCTGCGAGCGTTTGTTGGCTTCCTTGACCTTGCGCGAGAGTTCCTCGCGCTCCGCGTCGGTGAGGCTGAGGATCATCGGGTGGCCTCCGTCCCGGTCGAACGGGCCGGCACCGGACGCGCGGCTGCGGTGCTCTGCCCGCCGCACCGGCAGCGCCAGAACCCGCACACTCCGCACGCGTCATCGGCCATGCGCTCCGCGAGCCGGGTCCGCATCTCCGCGACGGTGCGCCGTGCGCGCCGTTCGGCGGGGATCGCGGCGTCCTGGCGGCGGACGACGTCCAGGAGGTGCTGCCCGAGGCGCCGGTTCGCTTCGTCGTTTCCTGCTGTGCCGGGGCGAGGGCGTGCCATGATTTGAGCGGTCATATGGGACTCCCATTTCCTGTTGACCATGACAGCCCCGGAAGGTCAGAGTTCCGGGGCTGTCGCCGTGGCGGGCCGGACGGCCTGCCACGGCCCGTCTCCCGCCCCGTGTGAGGCGCGGGGTGGGAGAGGGACCGTGGCGGATCGTCAGGCAGCCGGGGCGTAGACCGGGGTCGGCTTGGCTTCGCAGACCAGGTGGTCCTCGGTGGTCCACACGGCGCCCGTGGCGAACGGCTCACCGTCGGCGCGCAGCACGTCGCGGACGATGACCGCCCACCGGGCGCTGTCGCGGCGCAGCAGTTGCGCAGCCGTTTTCGGGTCCGTGATGAGCGCGAGGACCTCGTAGGCGCCGGTCGTGTTCTGGTAGATCGCGCCGGGCCGTCGGGGGCCGACCTCGTGGGCGACCGTGTTGGTGGCCAGGGCGGGAACGGTGGTGACCTTCATGCTGTGGCTCCGATCTGGCGCGGGTGAGGGCGGGGGCTGGTCGGGGTGGGCCGGTCTGGGGTCTTCTCGTGCGGGACGGGCCGCTTCGGCAGCGGCGGACGGGTGACGGCCGTGAAGGCGTCGGCGATGATGGGCATGTGGGTGTCCCTCGTCGTGGAAGGGCGCCCGCAGCACCACGAACCCCCAGGGCGGCAATCCCTGGGGGTTCGTTATGTGCGGCGGGTCAGTGCGTCCTGCGCACTCCGTCGCCGACCGGCCCCGCAGCGAGCGGATGGTCGACGACGGGCAGCACAGGCTGCTGTCGTAGGCGTGTCAGGCAGCTGGCCTGGTCGCCTTCAGTGCGTACTGCTTGCCCAGTTCGGCTTGCCGCCGGTCGTGAGCCGTTTCGTCCTTCGGCGCCAGCGGAAGCTGGGGACCGCGGAACTCAGAGAGCGACCCCTCGACACGAGGCGCACAGCGGTTGTTCGTCTCCGCAACAGCGTCAGTGCTGTGCTGAGCCCACTCACCTGCCCGCTTGGCGGTGAGATCGCGCACCTGCCGCTCACTCTGCTGCCGCTGCTCACGGTCGAACTGAACGGAAGCCGCGAGTTCGGCCCGCCGAAGTTCCAGTTCGCCGCCTGTCTCGCACCGGCCGCCCTTCCGGCAGACCGGGCAGGACGCGCGGTGCTGTGTGACGACGGTACGGGCGTCTTCCAGCAGGGACGCCAGCCGGGATTCCAGCTGCCTGGGTGCAGTCCTGAACCGGCTCACCGGCGGCACGGCGACCGTGCCTGCCTTGCGGTTGACCCGGTTGGTGCGGCGGGACTTGGTGGTCGGGTTCGTTTCCATCAGCTTCGTGCACCACGCGCCGGCCTCGATGTCGAGATTCACCAGGCGGTTACTGCTTGAACAGCGGCGCGGGTTCGGGGATTTGGCCTTGCCGGTGTGGTGCGGAACGAGTTTCGGGGTCTTACCCAGGACACCCGTGATCGGGCACCAGGTCGAGCAGTCGGGACATACCAGATGCTCAGTACCGGGGCTCAGATCGAGCTCGTTGACCTTGAGGTCGGACGCGATGATCGCGGGGAGGTGGCTGACGTGCTTCGTGCGGGTCTTGCGACGCCTCTTACGAGCTGTCGGCGTCACGGCGGTCGTGGTCACACGGACTCCTTGCGAGCGGGAGGAAACCGGGGGTGCGTCGCGGTGTGCTCTCCGCTCGTCAGGTCCACGGACTGGTCCGGCGACCTGACGGACGGACAACGCATCAGCGCTGCGACGTGCAGTGCAGAAGCTGAGAGCCCGGAGAGCCGAGCACCTGGGGGATTTGGTTTGGCTATCACCCCAGCCACCCCAATGAAGGGACGGCAGCATCCTGCGATCTTGCAGTGATCTCTAGACCTCGGTAACGAGGTCGAGATCAGTGAAGCTAACTTCGGTACTTATGTCAAGAACCTCGTTACCGATGTTGTACGCTGTGCACGTCATCCTGGACGCGAGCGCGCCCCTCAAGACGCCTCGGTAGCAAGCCGCCCTAGGATCGCTACCGAGGTAGGGAGACAGATGTCCGATGAGGCAGGCGCGCAGCGCACGAAGGTGCAGCACATCGCTGATGAGTTGAAGGCGGCGATCGAGCGCGGAGATTACGAACCCGGCGATCGGCTGCCGGGGGAGAACGCGCTGGCCGCGCAGTACGGTGTCGCCAGCCTCACCGCCCGGAGGGCTCTCAAGATCCTGCGCACTGAGGGGCTCGTCGAAAGTCGAAAGGGGGCGGGTGCTCGCGTCCTGTCGTTCCAACCCATTCGGCGCCGCGGCATTCCACGCTTGGCCCGTGAACAGTGGGGAAGCGGACGATCGATCTGGTCCACAGACGATGTCGCCCCAGACGTCGATCAGATCGCGGTGCTCGTAGACACGACCCCGCCACCGCACATCAGCAACGTTCTCGATCTGGCACCCGGCGAAGTAGCTTGCGTGCGCAGTCGCCGGTACGTCGTGGACGGCCGCCCGGTCATGCTCGCGGCTTCCTACATGCCCCAAGCCCTGGTCGCTGGATCGCCCATTACCCAAGCTGACACGGGACCTGGGGGCCTCTACGCACGGCTGGCCGACCTCGGGCACGCCCCTGTCAGGTTCCGGGAGGAGATCCGTGTCCGCCTGCCATCGACCGATGAAGCGACCCGGCTTTCCATTCCTACCGAGCGAGCCGTTATCAAGTTGGCTCGGACAGCTTTTGACGCAGCCGGCCGCGCCGTGGAAGTGAACGAGATGACGCTGGACTCGGCGGCTTACGTGCTGGACTACGAGTTCGATGCGTAAGACCCGCAATTCGGCTCTATCGCAACCATCCACTCTCATGTCCTCCAACCCGTCGCTGTGTGGTAGCCATCACACCGTCAGGAGGGTTGGAGGAACATCACGAACTGCTCGTCAACTTGATGCACAAGTTCCTCAACACGTTCTCAACGAGTAGCTACACACGGCTTTTCGGGGCTCGCGCTTAGGCTCCGGATCATGGTGCTGACGGAGGATTTCGGGGTGGGCAAGCGCGCTGGTTGGCGACCGGACAAGCTGAGAGAGCACCGGGAGGCTCACGGGCTGACGCTCGAAGAGGCCGGAGAGCAGCTGCGTCTCGTGGCAGAGCAGGCCGGGCTGAAGGGTGTGCCTGCTGCGAATCCGCAGACGTTGAGTCAGCACGAAACGGGGGAGAGCTACCCGGGACCGTCGTACCGCCGGGCCTACTGTCTCCTCTACCGGGCAACGGAGCCGTCGCTGGGATTCCGGCCGGCGCTGCCGGGCGAGGAGACGAAATTCGAGGTCAGTCCGCTGCCTCAGCAGCGCAATGGACTGCATGTCATCGCTGTAGAGCGCGCACTGACGCGGATCACGGACGGTGACGGGTTCGACAGTTACAGCTGGCAGCAGCGGGTGATGGAGGCGTGGAAGCGCCGTCGTACGGGAGGGGACCCGCACCGGCCTTGCGTGATCTTGGTGGGTGGGTACGCCGGCAGTGGGAAGACTGAATTCGCTCGCTTCTTGACGCAGCTGACGGGCTGGCCGCTGGTTGACAAAGATCCGCTGACCAGGCCTTTGGTGGAGCCGTTGTTGGCCGCTCTGGGATCGCAGGCGCACGACCGGCACACGGAGCTGTACCGCACGAAGGTCCGGCCGGCTGAGTATGCCGCGCTGATGCAGGCCGTCTACTCACATGTCTCGTGCGGCATTTCAGCGGTCGTGACGGCCCCCTTCATCGCGGAGCTCACGGACCGGCAGTGGATGGAACGGCTGATCAATAAGTGCGCGGCGCACGGTGTTGATGTGGCGCCGGTCTGGGTGCGGTGCGATGTGGAATCGATGCATGAGTACATCTCGCACCGAGGTGCGGCTCGGGACGCCTGGAAGCTGGAGCGGTGGGACGAATATGTGGCCACCGTGAATGTGGAGCTGCGCCCTGCGGTGCCGCACCTAGTCGTAGACAACCGGATGGGTGCCGCGATCTCTCTGGCGGACCAGGCTCGGCAGGCGATCGGGGTGGGAGCGGCATGAAGCAGGGCGTGATCCTCTACGGTCCGCCGGCGGCAGGGAAAGACACCGTGACGGCAGCGCTCAAGAAGGCCGATTCCCGGTACGGACAGTTCACACGGCTCAAGGTCGGCTCGGGTAAGAGCTCCGGCTACCGGATGGGCACGGCTTCACAGCTGCGGAAGTTGGAGGCGGCCGGCGACGTCGTCTACGCGAACCGTCGGTACGGCAACATGTACGTGCTCGATCGACCAGGCCTGGATGCTGCATTCGCGGCCGGGGTACCGGCGGTCCATCTCGGTCAGATCGACGGCGTCCATGCCCTGGTCGACGGCTATCCGGCCGACTGGCTGCGAGTGCTGCTGTGGTGTCCGCAAGCCGTGACCGCGCAGCGCTCGCGGGAGCGCGGCGACGCCGACACCGCCGATCGTCTGACGGCGTGGGAGGCAACACGTGAGGACCTGGCCACGCACCCGGACATGCGCTGGGATCTTACGGTGGAGACGGCGACGACAACGCCGGAGCGGGCGGCCCATCTCATCGACCAGCTGCTGCATACGCGGGCGGCTGTCGCCTCGGCATGACCCCGGGCTACGGCTGGGCAAGCCGGCCAAGGGCGTCGGCAAGCGTAAGCTCGTGGTCGTCCTTGGCGTCGGTCCACCGTTCCAGCGTGGATGCGGCTGCGCGCAGGATGTCCGGGGGCAGGCCAGCGGCCGTGAGCGTGTCGGCGACCTCTTCCATCTCCGGCCCCCACCGCCAGGCGCGGGCCGCGGTCTTCGCAATGTACTCAGGCTCTGCCAGGTACGAGTCGCTGCGTTGGGATGCGATGTCGAGAAGCTCCTGGTCGACACCATGTGCACGGGCCAGACCGACAGAAAGTGCCACGAGGACGCGCGACGTCTTCTGGAAGCTGGCGTACGCAAGTTTGAGCGCAGAAGCCTGCCCGATGGTATGGCCCAGCGTTTTGGTACGGACGTCGGTGCCGGCGAACAGCGCTTCGACGCGGTCTGCGGCTGCGGCCGGTCCGGACAGGAACAGGGTCGGTGTCTTGCCTCCGGTGGGCGGAGAACCCACGACGCCGCCGTCGATGACGGCTTTGGCGTGTGGGGCGAGCAAGGCTTCGATGCGCAGCATGCGTTCGGGGTTAATGGCGTTTGCGTCGACGTACCAGCCGCCGTAGCCATGCGAGGCAACTTCGGCAGCAAGGTCTTCAGCGGCCGCGGGCGGACAGAGGCTGATCACCGTGTCGGCCCGATCCAGCAGTTCGGGAAGGTTGACTACCGGCTCCAGGCCGTGCTGTTCCGCGCGCGCGACGCTCGCCGGACTCCGGCCAGATGGGCACCACAGCACCGCGGCGGCATTGGCCGCAGCGCATGCGGCAACGGCGGCGCCCATGCTGCCGGGGTGGAGGATGCCGACGACGGGTTGCTGAGACATCGGTCTACTCCGCGGAGTGGGTGAGGAGGTAGCCGCTGACGTGGTCCGCAAAGGCGGCCGTACGGTCGGCGAGAGAGCCGTCTAGGGCGAGGCGCATCCGGTGACCTTAAGCCTGGAGGATCTTTCGTGCGACACACGGCCAACTCCACTACCTAGAGTGGAGACTTATGTATAGTCCTGGATCACGTGAGTGAGGAGGTGGAGCAGTGTCTGAACTACTTGATGCGGTCGACGCTCTACTCGCGCGGCCAGAGGTCCTGCCTGCGCCAGAAGTACGAGCCCGTCTCCGCAAGGCTGCCGGATTGACGCAGGACGAGGTCGCTGAGGTTTTCGGAGTCACCAGGGTTGCGTTTCACCGCTGGGAGACCGGCCAGGCCAAGCCTTACCGCCGACGCTTGGAAGCCTACGCTCGCTTGTTGAACGGCTGGGCAGAGAAATACCCAGCAGAGATCGCAAGCCGTTCCGCTCTGACACGACAGGCAGGCTGAGGAGCACTAATGCCACTTGGCCCCTAGAAACGCTGAAGCGGCCCTGTCGCCACAACAGGACCGCTCCCTAGCGAATCGACTCGCACCCTGACAAAAGCTTGAGTCGTGAGCAGCGAGGTGACCTCGCAGCCGGTGTGCCCGTGGGCTCAAGAGCCCGCGTGGTCACCTGTACCCAAGGATAAGCGCGGTATCTCGCGCTACGCCACTATCGGCGGGTACTACCAGGTCACATCTGTTGGTCACGGCTCCCCAATCTGGGGAGATGACCCGCCTTGCGAGGCAAAGATCCATCTGCCGGTCCTGGCCAGTCGGCCGGCCGGTATGACGAAGGCTCCGACACCAGTCAGCGTGCGGAGCTGTGGGCCCCTGACGATGAGGGCTTCTACACCAGTCAGCTGCACGACTGGGTTCCGTTGTGCCCGCAGCTGCGGGACAGCGCGATCCGCCTGTACTGGATCATGCGTGCGCTGGTGATCGAGAAGCGTGGGCCGGTGCGGAAGCTGACCTTGTTGCAGCTGTGCCATCTGCTGCCGTCGAAGCAGATGAAGCCGGGCGAGGCTGCGCAGCCGTCGAGTCTGTCGCGTGTGCGGGGGCTGCTGTCGGAGCTGTCGGAGTACGGGTTGCTGAGCACGCCGGAGGGCGGCCCGATCAAGTCGTCGAGCCGTGCGAGTGCGTCGGCGGCGCCGCTGCGGATCCGGATCAATGACCGTCCCAGCCGGGGTTATGCCGGTCCGCGCAACGCGTTCGCGCTCCTGGATGAGGTGCGGGAGCCGGCGGAGGCGGCGGCGGTGGAAGCGCTTCGCAAGGAGCGGGAGCGGGCCGCTCGCAGGCGTGCTGAGCGGGCTCAGGTAGCGGGCCAGATTTCTGGCCCGCCCGATGACGCGGGTCAGATTTCTGGCCCGTCGGGTCAGATTTCTGGCCCGCGGGGCCAGATTTCTGGCCCGGATTCCGTGGTTGACCTGCAGAAACCAGACCTCCCGTTCAGACCTTCCGCTCAGACTTACCGTTCAGAGGGTGGGGGTTCCCTCCGTCCTTCCTTGTCCGTAAGTGATGAGGCTGGTGTGGACACGGACGGAGGGACGGACGGAAGCGGCGACGTCATCGAGGACCAGGACCTGAAGGCGGCGAACGCCCCGGAGACTGAAGAGGCCACAACGGCTGGCAGCGAGAAAGCACCCTCGCCGGGTGAGACCCTGCTGCGCCGTATCGGGCGCCACCATCCGGAGATCGCAGCCGGCCTGGCTATGGGATCGACGCTGGCCGATCAGGGCCGGGTGGTGAACACCCTGCTCGCGGCAGGGATCACGCACGAAGAGATCCGCTCGGTCCTGCTCGACCGGCCCTACCCGGAGCCTGCGGAGCGCACCCACACCATGGCCTCGCTTATCGCCGGACGTCTGGCCCGGATCCCTCTCCCGCCGATCGGCTACAGCAGCCAACTCCCCGCACAGGCCGCAGCCTCCGGCCCGACGGCATGGCCGGAGGTCAGCCAGGGCCAGTCCCGGCCCACTCCGCCTGCCGCGCACCGCTCCTGCGAGGGCGAGATCGGCACAGCATTCTGCGAGCGCCTGGCCCTGCCCGGCAGCCGTCTGTGTGCCCGGTGCACCAAGAACGCCGAAGCCGCGGCAGCCCAGCCTCCGGCAGAGCCTGACGAGTGGCAGCAGGCCGTGGCAGCAGTCGTAGGGAGCACGCAGGCATGACGAGACGACAGCAGAAACGGTGTGGATCATGAGCGAATCTGCTTTCGAGTACCGGCAGGCGCGCGCCGAGTACGGATCCACCTGCGCCGATCCGCGCGATCTGGCGCACTATCTCAACCGGATCAGCCTGGATGCCCAGAGTCTGCGACACGGTCTGGCGGAAGCCATCACGCACGTTTTCCGCGGGACCGCGGCGCCCAACGCAGGCACAGCCGAACTGCCGTACCCGGCTGACCGTGTTGAGCGGGCACTATTCGACGACTCCATGCAATCGGTGAAACAGCTCCTGGTCGCAGACCCTGCCCTGGCCGCTTCACTCCGGCACACCATGCGCCTCCTTGAGGACGCCGCCGAAGCTGCCCGCCTGGTCCGCGTACTCCTCGAACGACCCGATGAAGAAACGGCGATGGAACGACTGACCAGCGAGGCCGACTTTGGCCCCGCCGGAGGAAACTGATGGCGGACTTCGACGCGATCGACACCCTGCTCGCCTCCGCGTCGTCGGAGCGGACTCCGCTGCCGTCGGCCGAGGAGCGGCGCCGGCTGCGCGAGAGCCTGAACCTCACCCGCGGGCAGCTTGCGCAGGCCCTGAAGGTGAGCCCGTCGACCGTCGGCGGATGGGAAACCGGCCGTGATCCCAGCGACAAGGAAGTGCGGGAGGCGTACGCGTACTTCCTCGAAAGCGCTCGCACCAAGCTGGACACCGCCAGCGCGGCTACGGAGGCCGCGGCCGACGGCCAGCTCGCGGACGACCAGTCGGCGGATGCCGAGCAGACCGACGACACCGACGACGTCGCCATGCTGGCCGTCGTGCAGCCGTGCGTACTGTGCGGGCAGCCGGCCCGCCATCAGGTCGAAGGGTTCCCCCAGCACCTGGACCCCGCCGAGTGTGCCTCGGCCGCATCTGCGCCCGTGCCCGTGCAGGCAGAGAAGCTCGCGCCTCGCACGGCACCGCGGCAGCCGGCGCCCGCCAGGAAGCCGTGCCCCGCGGTCGGCGGGGTGAAGGTGGTGCCGGTCGGCCGCCGTCTGCAGGCCGCCGATGCCCCGGACCGGATCGGTTCCGCGGTGGCGGCCGCGCTCGCCGAACACGCCGGGGATGTCGAGGCGGCGACCGTCGCTCTGATCAAGCGGGCGATCCCGGATGCGATGGCGCTGCTGGACGACACCCGCAAGGGCGGGCGTTACGACGTCGTCGCGCACCCATGGCTGCCCGACATCCTGCGCAAGCAGACCGCACGCGGTGCCGACCAGGTCTGGGAAGCCCGCCCCAAGTGGAGCCGACCTGAGCTCCCCACCGGCCGGCACGAGATCACGGCACTCGACATCAACGGCGCCTACCTCAGCGCGTTGAAGACCCACCTCCCGCTCGGTCAGCTTGAACACTCCACCAACAACCACCACGACCGCCGCCGCGCTGGCCTGCACCTGATCACCCCTCCGGTCTGGGAGCACGGGGCGGTGCTGCCGAATCCGATCGGTAACCGGGACGAGCCGGGCCCTCTGTGGGTGACCGAGCCGACGCTGCGCCTGCTGCTGCGCCTGTCGGGCCCGAAGTACGGGATGTGCGACCCGCCCGAGATCCACGAGTCGTGGACGTCCGGGGCGACCGAGGGCCTGCTGGAGAAGTTCCGCATCGCGCTGAAGGACGCCCGGGACCGGGCGATCTCCGACGACGACCAGGTGACGCTGGAGTACGTGAAGGCCATGTACTCCAAGTTCGTCTCCACGCTGGGGGAGTCGAACTACAACCGCGAGCTCTACCGCACCGACTGGATGCACCTCATCCGCGCCCAGGCGTTCGCGAACCTGTGGTGGAAAGTCCACCGCGCCTACGACGAAGGCCTCCTGGTCGTGCGCGCCATGGGCACCGACGAACTGCATGTGGCCGGTGACTGGCGGGCGGTCTTCCCCGAGGGCCGCGGCGTGGCCGAGGTGAAGGTCAAGGACACCTACACCGTCGGCACCGACCCCAGCACCACCGCGGAGCCCCCTGAGCGCACCTCCTGACGCCGTTTCCCTGTCCCGGCGTCAATTCCCCCCGCCGGGGCAGGAGATCGGCGCTCACAGCCCCGTACAGTGATCCAACACTCTGGATTCGGAAGAGACGATGCCTGAGCGGAACATCGAGTTCGGCAAGTACGGCGCCCGCGGCCTCAAAGGCCACGAAGCCGTCGCCCGGCAACTGGACGACCTCGCCGGCTACATCGCCACCCCCGTCACCGCCCGACGCGGCCTGACGGCGCGCCTGAACTACCTCACCCGCAGCACCCACGCCCTGGATGCTGCCCGCGCGGCCGGACTGACCGTCACCGGCCGCACCCTGCGCGCCTGGCAGGCCGGCACCCGCACACCCTCCCGAAAGAACCTCGCCGTGATCGAACAGGCGTACCGGACCGTGCGGCGGGAGAACGTTGCCCGCTACCTGCTCGCCCGCCTCAACCGCGACGGCCGCGGCACCCGTGTGGAGATCCACCCGCTCAACCAGTCGCAGGTCGACCGGCCGCGCCAGCGCGCTATGGAGTTCCGCACCATGAACGTCCGACGGTGGGACCGCATCGTCGGCGCGTGGGCAGCCGGCGACGAGCGGGAGCTGGATGAGGCGTGGGTGGACCAGGTCGTCGACCTCGGCTCGCAGTGGGGCCAGTACGAGTACGTCACCAACATCGGCTTCGCCGCTTGATGTGATCCGGCATCAGGATGTGTGGGTGTCTTGTCGTGTGGCGTGTGGTGCGTGGTCTGGAAACGGCGAACCCCCTCGCGGCGACGAGGGGGTCGTGTAGCCGATGCTTTCCGCGATGACGGATAGCACAGCAGGCGATGCGCCACGGACGCACCTACCTCCCATTGACTCGTGCGGAGGGCCATTGGCGCAACCCTTTCTGGGACAATTTCCGGTAAGCCCCTGAACTGGCACAAACTTCAGGTAGAGCGCTCCCATTGGCCGTGGATTCACTCTGTGTAGTTGTCCCAAGGGTTATCCACGCCCTTACGTCGGACAGATCGGACGTGATAGCTCTGCAGTAGTGACCCGGAGTAGCATTCCGTTTCGGGGCCCGGTACGGCGAATACCGGGTGGGGTCATCCCGAGCATGGTGATCACCACGGAGATCAGATGACCCCCTGCTACCGGCTAATACTCTCGGTAACTGCCCTGCTCCTCTTCACGGCCCTCACGATTTTCATGCTTCGTGAGGGCCAACCGACAGGCGCTATCAGCACCGCGATCCTCGCGATCGTGGTGGGAGTCCAACAGCTCTCTCAGACATTCGACCGGCCGGCGCGGTCTGAACACCGCCCGCAAACCGGCGATGACCGCATCGACGGCAGCTCCGGCACGCTGGCCGTCATGGCCGCTCCCGCCCCGAAGGACGAGCCCGGCTCCGACGCCGGCCAAAGGCCGGCAGCATGAGCGACAGCGACAACAGCTCCAGCAGCGTCGCGCTGTCGGCGCTCGCGGACGAGCCGGACTTCCTGCCGGCATGCGTTCCCCAGCCACGTGCGTGCGGCGATACAGAAGCCCGGCGTACGAGGCGGGGCCGAAGCTTCAAGCCCCTCACGAAGCAGCCTGTTCTCACTCCGGAACGCCTTGTCCTCGTCAAAGAACTTCGCACTGCGTATCTGCAGAGCGAACTGACACTCCGTAAACTCGTCGAGGACCACCTGGTCCACGCCAGCAAGTCGCAACTCAGCCGTCTCCTGAACGCCGAAGGCCGCTACCCCGACCGGGACACCGTCCTGAACCTTGCCGCCGCGGTCAAAGCACCGCAGTCCAAGACCTGGTGGACCGAAGCATGGAGCGCAGGTGCAAAAGCGGAAGGATGGTCCGAATCCTGGATCCGCGACGGAAAGCAAGGCGCCAAGGCAACGGAAAAGAAAGCACGTGCAGTCAACAGCACCCCTGTCGCCACTCCCCGACTAAATCAGGGAAAACGAGGAAGCGGGGGAGAAGGTGCGAAACTCCGGCTGTCCGCAGCGCTGGCTACCGTCATCGTCCTCCTGATGATGGCTTCCCTTGTTCAGGGTGCCTTGGGCGGAGACTCCGATTCGCGTACAAGCGGCAGGGACAAAGTTTCCTGCTCCAGCGAATACCGCTGTAGTACCTACCATCCATCCCCGGCCTGGAGTGATGAAGTCCAGACCTCGGCTCCTACGCTCCCGCCGGATTCCTCGCGCGATGAAAGCAGGGATTACGCGAGTAAACCCGGAGCTGTTGCGCCAGGCGATGAGTACAGGCTGGTTCCTGATCTCATTGAACGGAGCCGCGTTTCTGGATACGGTGTGACATGGGCAAACGGAGAAGTCACTCTGTACGGTGCGTACGGAGAAGAAGTGAAGGTCCCCTCGGGCACGGAACTCGGTTTCGAGTGCAGTACATTGAGTACGAATGGCAGGAAGATGTACGTCATTCCGCTCTATGACGGCAGGCAGCTTTTCGTCACTAGCCTTGAGGTGACCGTTCACAGGGAGCCGGTGAAATGTCAAGCGGTTAATTACGGTCCCTAAAAGGGCAGCCGGCAGAGTGTGCTGGAATCCGCTGTACTGACAGGAAGGGGCCTGGGAAAGTTCCAGGCCCCTTCCTGTTGTGCGGGGGTGTCTGCCGCCCGCGCTTCCCGCAGACCGCCGACTGCATTGCCAGCGTGACCAGCGCACCGAGCACGGCCAGGTAACCAGTCGCTTGCGGCAGCGAGCGGCCGAGGATGAAGCGTGGGGGGGGGCAGGTCATCGACCTCGCCCCCCCCCGCGGGGCGGCAGGAAAGGCCTGGTCAGGAGCGCGCTCTGAAAATCTTGAAAAGATGTACCCCCCTAGGGTTGACGTACCCCTGTAGGGGGGTGCATTGATGGGTGTAGGGACGACAACAGCAGAGGGAGAGGACGGCGGAGATGAAGACGTACCAGATTGAGATCAAGAACGCGGACAAGATCCCCGTGAAGCGGTTCTACTTCGACATCGACGAGCAGACCGCCTACGACATGTTCGACGAGTGGGCCGCCCGCTACGACAGCAGTCACAAGCTGGAACTGAGCAACCGGCGCACCGGGAAGCTCCTCCCCGAGGGTCGGCAGAGCGGATACGCCGAGTGGATGGACCGCGATCTCACCGAGTGGGAGAACGAATTCGTCGCATGGACGTAACAGACCAGCCGAGGGGCCGGGGAAACCCGGCCCCTCCCGCACGAAGGGCGACATCATGACGACCGCGCTGAACGATCTGATCACCGCTCTTCAGCAGCTCGCCGAACTGCCGCCCGTCGAACGGGCAAAGCGCTGCCCAGAACTCATCGACACGGCCAAAGCTGCGCTCGCCCACGAGCGCGGCGCCGCCCTCGCCGAAGCCACCGACAGCGGCGACTGGACTCAGGCCGAGATGGGCCGCGAGCTGGGCAAGTCACGGCAGAAGATCCACGACATGATCGCCAGCTACCGCCGGGAGCAGATCAAGGAGCAGCAGGCCGGTTGAGCGACGGCATCCCGCACCCCTGAGACCGCAGATGCGGGACATCTCCCTCACGCACACCGCCCCGGCCCGCGGGAAGCGTCCGTCAGCAACGCCCCTCAGCAGCACCTCGCAGCGTCGACAGGAGCTCCGGCGGCATCCGCCCGCCGGGGCTTCTGTTTGGGCCTGCGCGGGGCCGTACAGGGGCACAGGCGCAGGCGGCCTGTCCGGCACCTACGGCGCCGGACACGGAAGAGCACGAGTGGCTCCGGCACAGGGGACGTGCCGGAGCCACAGCACCTGTCAGCTCTTCGAGACGGACGGGGAAGCCGACGGCGTCGGCGAGGGCGTGCCGATGAATCCGTTGTCCACCACGAGCAGCGGCGGCGCGTCTGCGGGTAAAAAATCTTTCCATCGGCGTGCACACTTCGGTCCTGCTACTGCTCTCAGGGGGCATGAAGGGTGAAGACCAAGAAGACATGCCGGGCACTGGAGTCGGTCCGGAAGAGATCTTTTCCGCTCCAAAGAGCCATGAAAAAAAGGTTCCTGCGCCGAACCAAAACGCAGGTGCAGCAGTCGTACTGTTCAACGCTGTGGTAGCTGGGACAGGTGGGATCTACATCAGCACTCAGTCAGTGTTGATCACAGCGTTGGCAGCGGTACTAGGTGCATTGCTTGCTCTGATCGTGGGAAGAAAGCCTTAGTGGCCTTCCATCCCTGCATCGTTAACGATGCAGGGATGGAAGTTATCTTAGCGATCCAGGGGAGGGGAAATGAATGGATGCAAATTCCGAAGTGGGGGGGAATGCGTCTGAGAGCTTCGACGTATTCTTCCGTGAATGTTTCCCTCGGATCGTTTCATTTCTAGTCTCGGAAGGATACGCCCTTGAGGACTCGCGGGATGCCGCAGAAACCGCTATGACTCAAACATACTCGCGTTGGGAAGGCCTGAGTACACCTAAAGCCTACGCGTTTAAAATAGCCATTAGGGAGGCGGGTAAAAATTACTTTAGAGGTCGAGAGGATATTGCTCGCGCGGTGAAGGGAGGTTGGCTCAGGTCCCCGAAAGACACAGAGGGAGATACGCTGAATATTGAAGGTGAGAGCTGGATAAAATTCATTCTCTCTCAACTTCCGGAAGGGCAGCGTATCGCGATGGCGCTCCATGTAGACGGTTTCACAGTGAGTGAAATTGCGCAGACCATGGGAGTCAGGAAATCGACGGTACGATCCCATCTGCGGCACGCGAGGGCCACATTGAAAAGGTTGCTACAAGAAAAGGAGGGATAGCAGTGGAAAGAAGCAATGAACTGGAAGAACGTCTGCGGCAAGCACGCCGTCATCACGCTCAAGCAATTGAAGAGCTTATAGATATGACGGCTGCGCTAGAAAGAGTGAAACGTGAAGGTACTGTACTGAAGAACCAACGCGAGTCTGTGGCAGCAACTCCACAAGGCGGATTTTTCATGAACGCAGAAGTGGCAGCCGTTGGGAAGCTGCTACGCAAAAATTCGGGAGATTGGATCACTGATCTCACTATCTGTGAGAGTACCAAAGTGTCGCCTCCTGGAGTGTATGTCGCAGTCCGTCAGATGATAGAAGCGGGGTGGCTCTACTCCTACTGGGAAGAAGATGTTCCCGCTGGGGAGCCTCGACGTCGCTTTTACCGGCTATCCCCTGAGGGGTCCACTGCATTGCCTATCGCTCTCGCCCAGTACGATCAGCAGACCGCTGGAAAATCCTCCTCGAATTACGCAAGGCATCCAAAAGAAGCTCCAAATTAGCCAGCAAGGGAGATTCCCGTTGCCCTACGAAGTCATTTCAATCGCGGCGAATTCAGCCTTTTCTTTTGTTGGTCTAGGGGCTCTTCTTTCATCTGGAATGTGGGCAGTTGGGGCATTTTCAAATAACTACACCCAGTCGGTGAACGGCAAAAAAGGCTTCCTGATCTGCCTTTCAGTGCTAGTAGTCGTATCGGCCGCTTACTCTATTCTGGATGCTATTTACCCGGGGCATTTTCCGATGGGCACGGTAACGGCCCTTTTTTCTGGCAGTGTAATACTTGTGTCTGTTCTCCTTTCGCTGCCAGCAGCAACCTCATGGTTCATCAGGGAACTTATGCAAATGACTGTCGAAATCTCCTCACTACCCCTTCCGCCCCGGGAGCGCAGTGAATATAAGGAGTCGGTTTTGGCGACACTCTACTCCTGCCCTAGGACTGCAAGGTTTCAGTACATCGCCAGGACGCTAATCGAGAGCCCAATGATGGCACTAAAACGCCGAAGGTCACATCAACGTCTAAACTCGATGATCGCCCGAAGGAAATCCGTTTAGTAGGGCAAAGCGGAAGTGCCAGGAAGCTGTCGCCCGGCAGCTGGACGCGCTCGCCGGTTACATCGCCACCCCTGTCACCGCCCGCCGCGGCCTGACAGCCCGCCTGAACTACCTCACCCGCAGCGCCCACGCTCTTGATGCCGCCCGCGCGGCCGGTCTGAACGTTACCGGCCGCACTCTGCGCGCCTGGCAGGCCGGCACCCGCACGCCCTCCAGGAAGAACCTCGCCGTGATCGAGCAGGCCTATCGGACTGTGCGGCGGGAGAATGTCGCGCGGTATCTGCTCGCCCGGCTCAACCGCGACGGCCGCGGCACCCGGGTGGAAATCCACCCGCTCAACCAGTCCCAGGTCGACCGGCCCCGCCAGCGCGCCATGGAGTTCCGCACCATGAACGTCCGCCACTGGAACCGCATCGTCGGTGCATGGGCCGCCGGCGACGGCCAGCAGCTGGACGAGGCGTGGGTGGACCAGGTCATCGACCTCGGCTCCCAGTGGGGCCAGTACGAGTACGTCACCAACATCGGCTTCGCCGCTTAAGCCTTCGGACGCAGTGCTCGCGGCCGCGCCGCGGGGCACCGCGGAAACCATTACTCATCCAAGCCGAGGGCCCGGGTTCGTCTCCCATCCGACGCCTCTGATCAGGACAGGAGCGGTCTTGTGGCTCTCGCGTGACTGTCGCACCGGTCCTGGATCGTACGAGTCGCGCCTCTCGCGCCAAACCTTTCCCTTGCGACCGGGTGCCGCACCCGTCCCACTGTTACTTCGTGACCGTTTTCGCGCCAACTTCCATCAAGGGTGATCAAGCTCGGCCCTTGGCGCCAGCCACCATCGAGTGATGTCAGTCACAAGCGCTCGCGGCGAGGTCGGAGGTGGCGGCGGATTGTTCAGAGTTTGGCGAGCGTGATCACAAAAGGGGCGAAGGGCCCGTACTGTGCGCGGGCATTTTTTTGGCCCCCCGCCGAAGCGGGGGGCCGTGGAGCACTCAGGCCTTGAGATGTCTCCGTTGTGCGGTCAGTTGGCGCTGACCGCGGCCTCCATGGTGGCGTGCCGGGAAGGCCGTGTGCAGCGTTCGACGTGCTACGCCGAACAACCCGCACAACTTAATAATACTGCTGAGCTGCGGGGATCGCACTGTTTGACGTTGTTCGAGAAGTGTTGACTCGTCAGCCACGCGTGTTCAAGCCGTCCCTCGAAAGGTGCATATGGGCACGAATGTACGATTCGTGGGGGTGCTGAGGGCTATACCAGATCCCCGGTTTTTCGGCTTCTCTCCGTTCACACGTGTTGCCGCCATGAGGGTTATCCACAGGACCACAGGCCCCGGGTTGGGTACCTGACGCAGTATCACCGCCGCACCCCCATGAGGCAGACTGTTCACACGCATGTGGAGGTCGGGCCCCCGACCGCTCTGGGCCCACGGGAGTTGGCGCTCTCGCCGGTGAACACAAGCAGCACCACCCACAACTACATACAGGTACGTACTGAGCACTCAGGCCGCTCACCACACCCGCCCCGGGTTTCCGAGGCGGGTGCCGGAAAGGGCCGCCCCACAGGCGGCCCTTTCCGGATCTCCCTCGGGTCACCCCGGCCCAAGGAACAAGGAGAGAGATGTCCACCAGCAACAACAGGCTCAACCGTGCGCGCCGTAGGCGCTTGTCCCTCGCGATCGTGACCGCGAACGGGGCCGGCGCCACCTCGGGTGTGATTACGCAGGCCGTCTGCTCCGACCCCACCATTGCGGTCCTGGTGGGGACGTTCGTGTCCGGCGTGGTCGCCGACGGCCTTCTCCAGGTCGTCGGCGCTCGCAATGAGCGCGACACCTACGACGACGAGCATGTCGCGGAGCTCGACGACGGCTACGGAGATCTCGACCGAGAAGTTGTCGGTCAAGGCCGTGATGAAGGTCAGCACGGAGATGGGCATGTCGACGCCCGTGACGATGATGTCCGCGAACTCGGCGCGGGTCACGTCGGCCTCGGCCATCGTCGGCACCGAGGTGCTGCCGGCCATGGATACGCCCGCTGCACCGAGGACGAGGGGCACCAGCACAGCGCCCGACAGCTGCACGTCCCTGCCCGACGACGCTCTCAGGTGACGGTGCCACAGAACCTGCGCCACCGTCACCTGCACAGGTGGGGGCAGCGGTTTGTCCGCCGCTTCCACGAACGGACCGTCGGACAGCAGGCCGACAGGCGTCGTGATGCGTCGTGACCGGAAGATCCCGGTGACGGACAAGAAGGGGCTGCCGGAGCTTGCCCGCGATCTGCGGGCGCTCCGGCGCTCCGCCGTCTCCTCGTACCCGCACCCGACCAAGACCATCCACCCCACGACCGCTCCACCGGCCGGGGTGTCCACCAACGCCACAAGTACTCAGCATGGAGGCAGTCATGGCGCGTCCTGAGAAGGAGATCCCGGCCACGGCTCCGCTGGAGGTGGCAGAGCTTGCCCGCGAACTGCGGGCGCTCCGCCGCTCCGCCAAGCTGACCTACCAATCCCTGTCGACCAGGTCCCACTACTCCACGGCCACCTTGTCGGCAGCCGCGTCCGGCAACACCGTACCGAAGTGGGAAGTCGTCGACTCCTTCATTCGCGCATGCGGCGCCAAAGAAGCGGACCTGCCGACATGGCGCAGGCTCTACCAGAACGCTCACGTCCGCGCCATGACGGAACAAGCCGTGCGCGACACCGTGGTCCAGCCCACCGACCCCGCCCCTGTGCCGACGGACGACACCACCGAGGACGAGACCGACAAGCATCCTGGAGGCCGGCGAGGACGCAACAAGCAGGATCAACAGAAGACCGTGCCTCCCCAGCCGGACGGGACCATAATCCGTACGCAGCCGGACGGTCTGATGACGTTGGTCCAGCAGTTCGTGGACATCCACACGAAGCTGGACACCGAGTTCCAAGGCGACGCCCAGCGCGTCAGTAGCCTCACTGTGGACCACATTCACACCGCGCTGGCCCTCTGCACCACGCCCGGCGATGTCCTGGAGGTGATGCGCGAGATGGTCGCGGACAAGGGGTTGACGATAGGAGACCTTGAACGCCGGAGCAAGCCGATCTACCCGATCTCCGGCACGACCTTCGCACACGTGCTCAGCGGAAACGAGCTGCCCACCACGGAATGGCTGCACATTTTCCTACGAGCGTGCGGAGTTGACCCCGAGCGCACCCTGATCTGGCACTACACGGTGACACGCATCAAGATCGCCGCATTGAGGCACCGCAAACAGCACATGCCGATCATGGCCACCACCCCGCCTCCGCTGCGTCCCGTCAAGACCGACAGCACGCCGCCGCCCGTCTCGTTCAGCGCATCCACCCGAGGCCTGTTCATGCTCTCGAATGTCCTGCTCGCGGTCGTCACGACGGCGGTACTGCTCATGCAAGTGCTCTGATGCCCTCAATTCTTCGGTCCCCGGGCTGATGCCCGGGGACCGAAAGGCGTGGACCTACCAATTGTCAAAGGGCCGGTAATTAAGACACATGAAGAGTTCCTGTGTGGTGATGGTTCTCTCTGTGTGGGATATTTTGTTTCTTAAGATAGAGAACGATTCGGTTTATTTTCTACAGCCAATCCTGAGCCATCTTCGTGAATGTTCGGCGCGCCTCTTGCACTGTCGCCGTCGCCTTCGTCAGGGAATCAACGTTTCCGTCTGCACGCCGTTCGTACTTGACGAGCATGTACGCATGAATCGCTTCGGCGTACCTGGCGGCGGCATCTCCTACCTCATCGGGAGCACCTACGAAGCGAAGAGCGCTCTCGGTGTTCCACTCATCCCATTTCAAGGCGTTGGCGAACTTTTGCGCAGTACCGATGGCTGTTGCCGACCGCTCCAAGGTCCGCATCGCTTCATCAAAGTTGGTCACGGCGGCCTTCGCCGGCGTCTCAGCCCGCTCTGGATCCTTCAGCTTTGCTACTCGATGCTGCACCCACAACGTCAACGCTGCACCGGTTCCGACGCCAAGCGCGACAGCACCCATGACCATCTGAACGACCTCAACTGCGTCCATGGTCGACGACCCTACGGCCGCCACCTCTTGGACGCAGTCACCTGAACAGGACAGACCCATGCCACGGTGAAGGATGCTTGCGAAGATCCAATTCAAAATTGGTGATCTCGCCCTGGGCCGCGCATGTCAGACATCGTCTGCGGTTGGAAACATCTGATACCAGGAGAGTTCATGGCCGGGTTCGTCAGCGAACCACGCCCAGGTGCCGGCAGCGAGGTCCTTGAGGCGCTTCTTGGCAGGGGCTGCGTTGCGTGACTCGAAAGCGCTGAGAAATGAGCACTGGCTGGCCTTGATGTTCTGTTGTGCTGCCCATCCGAGGAGTGCTTTGCGGCGTCCCTCGGTCACAGCGCCGTCAGACGCCACTGCTTCGATGATCCAAAACGTTACAGGGTCCGAGTTCACGTCGGCCATCAGTACGTCCGGGAGCACGTCTTTCGGGTCGATTTTGATGCCCGTGCTCTGCAAGGTCCCCTTGTCGCCGATGTGGACCTTATCTCCCGGCTCGGAGATTGCGAGCACCACAGGCTCTCCCATGCGCGCAGGAGCCCATTCCTCGATAACGCCCTTAATTATGAGGGATGATTTTCCGGGTTCAAGGGTTCGGGTGGTATTGTCAGGGAGTTTAACAATGACAGCATGTTTGGCTTCCTGCGCCTTGATAGCGCGCATAGCCTTGAGCTTGGTACCGGGGGTCATATGCCGGTCCCGCCACTGCTGAGCCGCTTCCCTAACCTGATCATCCGTCATGTCGGGGTCAAAAAGGTCTGCGAAATCGTCTAGCAGCGCCCAGGTGGGTTTACTGCTGTTGACCGCAATCCCGGGCCTCTTCCGGATCGCGTGATGCTCGCGCCATGCCCTGAACGTCTCATCGCGGAGCGTTTCGCGCGTGTTGTCCCTATATTTCGGCTGGAAAGGGATGCCCCATGATTCTTGGAGCTGTTCAACGAGCTTGCTGTTCTGGAGGGCGGCGACTCGCCATGAAAGACGCTCGCCGTCCGTCTGGTGCTCCAGAGCCGCGTCTGAAATCCATACCACGGTCGAAGGGCGTGCCCACCGCGCCGTTTCCGCAGCGTCGTCGGCCTTGCACACTGCATCGACATAAATCAGAGCGGCAACCGCTGTGCCCGCCAACGGAGAGGAAAGAACCGTATCGAAAGCAGCGCGCGGGAAAATAAACTCCAGTCGGTGCTCTGCTTCTTCGGGCGTGATGATCTTTCTCAAGTCACATGCCTTCCGGCCGGTAGGCGGCGGCAACTGCTGCTTCCAACGCGCCGCCCTCAAGATCGTTCCACTTACGTACTACGTCGGGGTCCGGCAGCGGGATCGACTCCAACTCGTACGCGCTGAGCGCGACGGAACCTGAGATGCAGCGCACCACTCGGTCCAGCGCCTTGGTGGCCAGCAGGCGCGTCATGGCCTCGTTGGTGAGGACTGGGTCCGCAGCGGTGGGCCTGAGGACATTGACGTGGTTCTCAACGGTGACCCGCCCATGGCGAGCTTTCAGTGCGTCATTGTCCAGCAACGCGGCAACAAGCCGTCGTGACTGCTCGGGAGCTGTCGTGCGTTGCACCAGTATGGCCGGTCTATCCAGAACCATGACCTTCGGATCAGACGCCGCTGTGAGTGCCATGTAGCGCATCGAGTCACGGGCCGGATCACGGTGCAGCACACCGCCGTCAAGATCCGCTGCCCAGATGACGTGCGATCGTGATGGACCCCACGTCGGGTAGAGGTCAGCACTGCGACGATTCCACACGAGAGGTCCGGTTGAAGCGTGCCAGCCGAACGAGGCGAATGACTCGGTCATCGCGGAAGCGGCAGCAGCTACGGGCGCATCGTCCGAGCGGCGCGGCAGCACCCAGGGCTCGCCAGTCCGCTGGGTCTTCACGCTGGCGATCGACGTCTGGGTGCTGCCGAGGCTGCTGATGCGCGTCTTCTTACGCCTGCGCCGCTCGAAAGTGGCCAGGCAGGTCTCTTGAAGAACGGAGGTGAACACCCCACTGCGGTCTTCAACGAAGGTGACCGCACTCATGCCGGCTTCACGGCCTAGGTAAGTGCGCAGTTTCGAGAAATAGCGTCCGCTGGTGAAGCTCGTGGGGACGAGCGCGGCCAGGACGCCCTCACTGTCCAGCGAGGCGACGGCGGACGCCATGAACAGGCTGTACATGTTCGCGTGTCCGTACAGCACGTGCGCGTACCGGTCCCGCTCGGCAGAGGACAGCCGCACGCGGCCGTAGGGCGGATTCATCACGACGACTCGGGCCTTGTGCCCGGAGTCCGCGAGGCCATCACCCACCTGAGCCAGGACCGGCAGCGGCCTGCGTACCTTCTGAGGGACACGGGCGAGCGTGGGAAGCATCTCCGCGGCCAGCACGACATTGGCAACCCACACGGCGGCCGGGTCGGTATCAACGCCCTGGACCAGGTTCGGGAGACCCGCAAGGGTCAGTGCCGGGTCGACGTCGTACGAAGCGTGCAGGTGCTCCCGCAGAACCGGCAGAAGAAGGGCCCCCGCACCGCACGCCGGATCTCGCACCAGACCAGGAAGAACTTGCTTACCCGGAGGCAGACCCAACGATGTACGAGCCAACCCCCACAGGTGCGAAGCGAGCTCGGGAGGCGTGTAATGCCGGCCGTGCCGCGCACGTGTCGCCGACGAAAGAGCTTCCACGTAGGCAGCGCCCACCTGTTCCGGCGTCAGCGCCCCCCAGGAGTCACCCAGCGGCGGATCACTTGGAACATCAACCGGCGGGACAGCCTGAAGAGCTGTTTCGATCTCCAGCCAGCTGCCGGTGAGGCCGGCCGCTGTTGCCTGTGCCCGCCACCATGCCGGAATCGCAGCCAATACAGCGGTAGCTGTAGGGGTCAGCTCTGCGGGGTCGCTGTCTGCAACCGCACCGCGGGAGCCGCGTGAGCCAAGAGGACGTGCGGCTGAGGCGTTCTCAAGAGCCTCCGAAAGAGCCGCGACGACGAGCAGGTCGGGCATCAGAAGGTGTCCTCCGGTTTGGGAATCGCGCCCACCCTACCCAACGGGATCATGGGATTTCTGCATTAGGGGAGCCTAGACCCTGAGACAGGGAGGCCAACACCAGGGCCACCTGGGCATCGGCCCCAGAATCCGGCACGACAACTCTCCGGCAGGTTCTGGCTCACACCCGGCAGGAGCTGCGCTGCACCGTGGAGTGCATGGATTAGCGCCAGTAAGGTCGTCTCATGCCATCGCATGCCAAGAAGCACCACTTCGTCCCTCAGTTCCTGCTCCAACACTTCGCCGGACCGAAGGGCAAACTGGTCATTCACCAGGTGATGAGCGAACGGCGCTTCAAATCATCGGTCAACGATGTAGGCCACCGCAATCTCGGGCATTCGATATACCGGCCCGGCCAGGAGCCGGACCACGTCTCGATGGAAGCTGCCATGGGCAACATCGAGGGCGCGGCAGCCACTGCGGTGAGAGAACTAGTCCAGAGCCGAGAGCGTGCGGTCCCCGTACACGCCCGTGAGGCTCTGGCGTGGCTGCTGGCCTTGCAGTGGCAGCGCAGCCGGTTTCTACGACACTTGGTCAGCGAGAAAATCGACGTCGAAAACACCGGATTGTCCGACGAAGAGATCCAGACCGGCATGATGATGCTGATCGACAGCGCTGTGCTCAACCCCTGGCGCCTACGAAACGACGACGACGCGCACTACAAGGATCAGTGGAACAACCTCGTTTCCACGCTACTGTCCAGCGAAATGTACTGGTCCAGCTATCGCCCTCGCAGCGGCGGACTACTCGTCAGCGACAACCCAGTATGTTTCTCCGGCATTGTCGGTACACCGCCCCCAGACATTCCCCGCGGTTACTTTGACCACGGTGTTGGTATCGGCTTCCAGAACTTCCAACGCCTGACCGTGCCGCTCGGCAGTCACCTCGCAGTAATAGTCTCCCGCGACCCGCAGGACGCTGCCCGGCTCCGCGTCGCAGACTTCAACCGCTTCACCGTCTTCAACAGCAGAGAATTCGTAGCGCACTCCCCAGAATGGCCCAAAGCTCACCCGCAACTTGCCGAAAACCTGCCAGAACTCCTCAAGAGACAGCGCACCGTCGCACCCGCCTTCTTGCAGGACTACGCCCCCGGGGGCCGCGCTTCATAGGCCAGTCTCATCAGAACCCTTTCGGTACGAGCTGCCGACGCGAGACGCCTGCGAAACTCTGGCGCCCGAAAGCGGAACCGACTCAGCGGCACAACCTGGCTACCGGGCCCTTTGACCTCTCCTGCCGCGTCGCACAGCCCATCCCCGCCCGGAAACTGGCGGTGGTTGCAACGCACCTCGCAGAGCCTCGTGAAACGCTGCCAGAGCTCGTGTGGTTCGTTCCTCGTCTCTGTAGTGGTCCACCAGAGCGGACAGCACCTCTTGCGCTGACGCAGCCAACCCCGGCTCCTGGCGGCGGAGAAACGGCGCGACAGCTGACCCGAGCCGTGCAAGCGGACCCGCCAACTGAGCCGCGGACATCGCGCTGTCCCGGTCCCAGCGAACGACCTCACCGACAGCAGCTCCGTAGCCGACGAGGGCGCCTGGAAGACCTCTCTGAACGGACTTCCCGTAAGCACCGCCGGCTCGGATAGCCGCACGTAGTAGAACTACTGCTCTAGCTCGCCAGCCACCCCACAAGTGGTCATGGATCTTTCCCGCCCCCCTCACCGCCAACACTGCCGAGAGGAGCTCGTCAGCTTGAGCCTCAAGCGTCGCCCGGTCTTGTGCTGCGTCCTTACGTGCTTCCACCCGTCGGTTCTGCCTGGCCGTCTCCCAACTACCGAGGAAGAGAAGAATTACGGCGCCAGCCGCACCGGCAGCCGTACTGAGAAGTGCATTGTCCATGTACACCGCAACGCTGCTACAAGCCTCTAAAGTTCCACCTCCGCATGCAATACACACGTTCGGGGGTGTCTGAGAGACAGATCATCCCTGCGGGAGAGCCTTAGAAAATTTTCTTGGCAGAATTTTAGAAAGAATAGGAAAGGGCCCTCGACTAGTAGCCGAGGGCCCTTTTATCATCTGCGATAGAACTTCTCAAAGAGGCAGATTGCGTAATATACTGTACCTAGAACGTACATTGTTTCTGCAATTCCCATTGCTCATTTCACTTCCTCTCCCGGTGGGGTTATCCATAGGCTTCACCTCTGTTTCAGTAGGGGGCTACTCCTATGTTATAAGTATACCATAGATTTCTTTATGGAGTGAAATTGCAAACCCTTCCCTGAGGGCACCCAAGGTAGAATTTGGTGAGGTTTCGTGTTGCTATGAATCCTTGTTCCGTGGGTGAATTTCCTTCCTGGCGTCCGGAATCTGTGGTAGGTATTAATACCAGAATTTATCCAGGCTCTAGAAATGACGCATGATCCGCGACTGAAGCCGACCGCAGCGAGGGGGCCGCCCCTACTGCTGCGCCCTTCCTGTCGCGCGCGGAGCGCGGGGCGCACCTGTACGGGGCTGCGGAGCAGGCCTGTACAGGGTGAGGATCGGGCGAAGCCGGATCCGTCCCGGATCGCGGAGCGATTCCGGGGGCGGGACGGAGTTCCGCCGCATTCCACGGAGTGGAATGCTCCGTCGCAAGCGACGGTAACGACTCCGTTCCGCCTGCCCGGAATCGCTCCGCGATCCGGGACGGATCCGGCTTCGCCCGATCCTAACCCTGTACAGGCCTGCTCCGCAGTCCCGTACAGGTACTGCCACGCGCTCCGCGCGCGACAGAAAAGACGGCTGGCTGCAAGGTAGGGGGTCGAGGTGGACCGCATCCCGTCGGGTCCGGTCGCTGTCGAACAAGTTCAGGCCACTTCCGAACAAACTGAGTGCGTCACTTCTGTTCTCGGCTTGCTTCTGGGATGATGGCTCAGTACCTCCCCCTCCTGCAAGGGTCCGAAAAGACGCCGATCTGTGAGAGTCGAAGGATTCGTCATTTTGGATCCTGGATGGAATCCGGGTTAAGGACAGACCACCTCCCCGAATAATGAGAATGCGAGGTCTCGTGACTCAGATGGAATTGCGTCCACACCAGGCTGAGGCAGTCGATAATGTCGTCCGTATTCTCGGTGTGCCGCCCGGTGGCCGTATGCCGCCGGAGGGATTGAGGACGCAGGTCATCGCCGCTACCGGCTCCGGCAAAACCCTGATCGGTGCCGAGTCGGCGCATCGGCTTTCTGCCCGGCGGGTGCTGGTTTTGGTGCCGACGCTGGACCTGCTGACGCAGATGGCCACTGCTTGGCGCCGGGCGGGCCGTCCGGGGGCGATGGTCGGGGTGTGCTCGCTGCGGGCGGAGGAGAGCCAAGGACTGCCGTGCACGACCGACCCGGACGAGCTGGTCACCTGGATGGCTGGCCTGGAGACCGTCACGGTCTTCGCCACGTACGCGTCGGTCGGCTTGGGCATCCTGCAGCGCGCGCACGCCGCCGGTTTGGGGGTGTGGAGCCTGATGGTCGTGGACGAGGCGCATCGCGTGAGTGGGGATGGGATGAAGCCGTGGGCGGCCGTGCACGACCAGGCGCAGCTTCCTGCGGAGCGCCGGCTGTACATGACGGCCACCGCCAGGGTGTGGGAGGCCGAAGGCGAGCGGCCGCGGTTGGTGGCGTCGATGGAGGACGACTCGCCCGTCTTCGGTCCGGTGGCGTACAAGCTGACGCTCTCGGAGGCGGTCGGCCGGGGCATCGTTGCCCCGTATCAGGTGCTGTGCTTGGACATCCGCGATCCCGAGCTGTACGCGGCGCTGGCTACGGAGGCCACTGGTTCGGATGCCGTGCGCGGGGCCCGGCTCGCGGCGGTGCAGAGCGGGCTGATGCACGCGGCGACGAAGGAGCGGTTCCGGCGCGTGTTGTCCTTCCACAGCCGGGTCACCGAGGCCGAGGCGATGGCGGTCTCGGTGCCGGCGGTCGCGGCCCGGCTCGCCGAGGACGACCCCGATACCTACCCGCCTGCGGATCAGGTGTGGGCGGACTGGCTGTACGGCGAGCACGCTCCCGGGCACCGCAAGGCCGTGCTCAATGAGTTCGCCTCCGATTTCCTGGGGAAAGATCAGAATAAGCGTGCTGAATTGAGGGTGCTTTCTTCAGTTCGCATTTTGGGTGAAGGTGTTGATACTGCCGAATGTGATTCCGTGCTATTTTCGGATGCTCGCGGTTCGATGGTAGATATCGTGCAGATGGTTGGTCGTGCTCTGCGGTTGAATCCGGATCACGGAAAGCTTGCCACGCTGATTGTTCCGGTTCTCCTCGGGCCGGATGAGAGTCCGAATGAATTGCTCACTTCGGCGGCTTACGACAATCTCAGTAAGATCTTGGCTGCTCTGCGGGCGCACGATGCGGAGACGATCGAGGCGCTCGCGGACCCCCGGCTGCGCAACAGCCGGCCCGCTGCCGACGACGATCGTGGCGAGGACGAGGGCGAGCTGTCGGACGGTGAGGACGACGGCCAGGACGACGTCGGCCCGGAGACGCGGCGGGTGTCGGAGCGGGCGGCGACGATGCTGCGGTTCAGCGAGGAACGCGACCCGGCCGCGCTCACCCGGTTCGTGCAGCTGCGCGTCATCGACCCCGAAGGCGCGTACTGGTTGCGCGGCATCGAGGCCGCCACGCGGTGGCTGCGCGAGACCGGGAACAGCGAGCTGCGGGTGCCGTACACGTACGTCACGCCAGAGGAGTGGGGATCGGCCGGTTCGCATCCGCTGGGGGTATGGGTGGCGGATCAGCGCCGGTACTACGTGGCCGGGTCGCTGGAGGCTTCGCGCGTCACGGAGCTGGAGAAGGCCGGCATGGTCTGGTCTGTACACGCGTCCGCGTGGGAGGCCGGACTAGAGGTCGCCCGCTCCTACGCAGCCGTACACGGGCACTTCCTACCGCCCACCGGGGCCGTATGGGGCAGCGGCGCCGAGCGAGTTGGGGGCGGCGCCGGCTCCATGCCGATCGGAGTGTGGGCCAAGAACCAGCGTGCGGCGGCCAGGAAAGCGGCAGAGAACGCCGTACGGCGCGCCGCCGGGGAAACCCATGTCTCCTACGCCGGGGAGCTCTCAGAAGCCCGGCAGGAGGCACTGGCGGAGATCGACCCCGGGTGGTGCCCGATGGCGTGGGAAGTCGGCTGGCAGCGGGCCTACCGACTCGCCCTCGCCCACGCGAAGGCCGGCGGCGGCTTCCCGGCCGGGGCGGGCGAGCTGGTCGTCCAGGGCGAAGACCTCGGAGCCTGGATCACCGCGCAGCGGGCCGGGTGGGACGGCCTGGTGCCCGCGCAGCAGTACCTGCTGGAGACGCTCGGCATCGAACCACCCACGGACGGCGAAGTCGTGGTGCCGGTACGGCGCTCCCAGGATGAGCGGTGGAACACCAACCTCACCGCTGCCCAGCAGTTCCACGCCCGCGAAGGCCACCTACGGCCGGCCCGCAAACACATTGAGGACGTGGACGGCGAGCCGGTCAAGCTCGGGGCGTTCGTGGACAACACCCGCCGCCGGGTCGGAAAGCTGAGCGCGGAGCGGCGGGCGGCACTCGATGCGTTGGGCATGCGCTGGTAGATGATCCCGTGCGGCTGAATGCCCTGTACCCGTCAGGTGGCGGGTACAGGGCGCCCCTCGCGCACAGCCGGCTGAGGCAGTAGCCGGCACGGTTGCGCAGCGTTCCTCCCCCGGCTCCTGGCCCTCCGGAGGGGGTGGGGAGGGTCAGGAGCCGGGGTCCGGGGCCCTGAACCGGCCCCCTTTCCTGCGAGGGGCCGTCCCTGTCTGTGTTTTCCGGTACCGGGTGCGGGCCGGATGCGGCCGTAGGCGGCATCTACGCCTGTCGCAGGGCTGCCTGATACGTCGACGGGCAGAAGTGGCCCGGAGCCGGGTAGGGCATAAGGGGTGTGGATCTTGTAGGGCGAGGGGGCGGTGACGGCCGGTGTCACACCTGCCGGTCTCCTGCGGACGCAGGCTGGAGGTGGTTCCGGAATCGGTTGCGCCCGGTCTGGTCCGTCCGTGCCGCGGGCCCCCGGGCCGATTGCGGTGTGGTAGCCCGCAGCCCTGGTGACGACGTGATCACGATGGCGGAACGGAGCATTGCCGGGGGTGGTGCCGGTCGTTGGGATCGGTATGAGGACAGAAGACCAGCAGCACGTGGCGCCGGCGGTCTTCGCCTCACTGACGCATGCGTACTGGCTGGCCGATGACCATGCTGACTGCGGCGGCTGCCGTGAGCTCCTGGGCGCTGGTGACAGTGGCAGCCGGGATGGCCGTCCGGCTGCACGGGACAGCAGACGGCCAGGGCGGATGGAAGGGGCCCGGATGATCCTCGTGGCCGTGGCAGCCCTCACCGTGGTCACCGCACTGGTGATGGTCACGAGTTGACCCGCCCTAATGAAACGGGCGGCAGGCACGCGCACGACGGTTGTGGGTGAAGGCATAGACGTGCAGCCGGACTGGTCCTGACCGGCGCAGATGCAGAGGCAGGCGCTGAGGGCGAAGGTGTGGTGGTGTGGGTTGGAGGCCGGGCCGACGCGCAACCGGCGAGCGCCGGCCTGGTCCCTGAGGCGCGGCTGCCCGCCCCGCCCCTTTTCCGTCTTCTCTTTTCTTTCGTCCGGGCAGGGGGTGCAGGTGTGCTGAGGGGGATGTCAGTTCAAGCGGATTGCTCCGACCAGGGGTCCTGAGCTGTGCCGATACGTGCTTGCGGAATCGGGTGGGGATACCTGCTGTGCTACCCCGTGGTGTACCCGTTGCCGTACCTCGTGGTGTACCCGTTGTCGATGGTGCGTGGTCGGCCAAGTACCGCGTTTTGCGGTGTTGCGGCGCGGATTGCGGATGGTCATAATTTTCGGCGCGTGGAGACCGTGGGCCGGCCGGAGTGGCCGTGCACCTAGTCGCCCCTGCCGTGGGCGGCGGTCTCGAAGTCCCCAGACCCCGGACGCACACCCCTTCGCGTGGCCCTCTGCCGAGATGGCGGTCATGGGCCGAGCGAGGCGGCATCGGGCCGGGGGCGTCTCCGGCCGGATGCCGAAACTGCTGATCCCCCTCGACCAGGTATGCACCGCATGGGAGAGGACAGTCGGCAGTAAGCCGTGCGCTCTGCGCCGATGGAGCGCACGGTCCACACACGCCTGCGCGTCACCGGGTTCTTTCCCCTCTGGGGTCCCTCACATTCGGGAGCGCAACAGGGCGTATTGCCCACCAAGTCGCGTCCGTGGTAGGAGATTTGTTGTGCGGCTGCCACCGCGCTGACGCGGTGACGGCCGGAGGCGCGAGGACCGAGGCCCCCCGATCGGTCCTCGCGATGCTCTCCTGGCGGTGCGGGGAGCGGGAGTTGCCTCGCCGGGTGCGCCAGGAGAGCGGAAGGGCTGGGGCCGTGCGGTCGGCGGTGCGGCTCCGGCCCGGCTTTCAGCCACATCCTGCAGTGCAGGCGAGTATGCGACGTCAGCCGTATGGCGGCTGGAGGCAGGCCCGCCCGCGCGGAAGTCATCTTCCTCACTCCGGTATCGGCATATGCCGGTACGTCTTTCTTCGTACCGGTTACGTCAAGGCCGCTGCGGTGTTCGGCCGGTTACTTTATGTTCGAAGGGCAGCCTCTCCGCGCCAGCCGGGCGTTGACAGACAGAGGCCCTTTCGCCCGCAGCAGAGCGAGCCTGTGGCATGCAGACACCGGGCCCCGCATTCCTCCCGCGGATGCGGTGCAGGCCCGGCGCGTCCCTCGGAGCATCAAAGTGCCGGGCTGCCTACGCCACGGCCACTCGGAGGGAGTGCCCACCGGCGCTGCTCGGGGGAACCGGCGCCGGGCCGGGCACGCGGCCGCCACATCCGTGGCGGCCGCCGCCACGCCAGCAGAGCCCGCCCAAAAGTCCGGCCGCCACGCCCGTGGCGCACCACACAAGGAGCTGTCACCCCATCACCGCCCCCTGGCCCGTCCGCCGCGAAGAGTGCCGCGTGGTACGTCCCCGCGGAGAACTCGACCTCGCCAGCCGCAATGCCTTCGCACTACTCCTGCGGGGAACCTGCCGCACCACCCTGGACGCCTGGCTCATCGTCGACCTCACCGCGGTGACCTTCATGGACTGCACCCCGCTGCACGCACTGTGCACCGCACAGAAACGCTGCGCACAGGCCGGCCACGGACTGCGCCTGGTCTACGACCAGCCCGCCATCGGCCGCCTCCTCGCCTTCAGCAGCCTGTCCGCCGCCTTCCCCCGCTACTCCAGCCCCGATGACGCCTGGTCAGGACAGACGACCACCAGGCCCTCCTGATCCACACGCCCCGCCGGTGTACGGCAATGGGTTCTGCGTTCTGCACCGACGGAACGCACAGCCCGCCTCCCCCTACGCCACCGGATACGCGACCACCAACCCGAGCATCCACAAGAACAGCAGAACGCATCCGGTGAACGCCCGGGCACGTTCGATGAGTGCGTCCCGCTCCACGCCCCGGCTCCCGGCTCCCGGCCTGACCCCACCGCAGAACAGACTCCCGATACCGCGCCACGCACCACAACTCACACCTGCCCGATGACGCAGGCCGACCCAATGCCCGCCCGGCCCGGACACCAGTCAATGAAACGCGCACCCAACTGCGGGACGCGCTCGCGAAACGGTCGGTCATCGACATGGCCCACGGAGCGCTGATGGTCCTCTGCTCCTGCTCCGACGCACAGGAAATCTTGGTGGACGTCTTCCGACACTCCGCCACCCAGCTGTACGACGTGGCCGAAGCCCTCCACACCAGTGTCCAGGGCAAGCCGCTGCCGACACCTCTGCAGAGCCACCTCGCCGCCGCGGCCGCCAGGATGCGCACACGCCACCACGGCCACGCATAAAACAAGCCCGGTAGGCGTGCCCACGAGGCGCCAACGTCGTTGGCAAGGCAGCGCGCACCCGATTCCTCACAGCGGATGCGCAGTCTCCGAGGGTCCAACTCCCGTCATGGCGTTGGGCCCTCACCCCACCCGGCTTTCCTCATCCGAGGTCTCGGTGCCCTCAAAGGGCCAGACGTGCAAACTTGTCGAGCTTGTCGATGGCGAGGGGATCAAGCTCGGAGCGTTCATCGACACCGCCCAGCGCCGGGCCGGCAGCCTCAGCTCCCAACGACGCGCGACCCTCAGTGACGTTGGCACGCACGGGTAGAGGGCCGCTCCTGGAAACACATACCGGTGCGTCAGGCAGCCTCCTAGGACGTACTGCAGCGTGACGGTCGCCGCAGGGGCAAAATAGGATGTATGTCGAGCCCCCCGGGAAAGAGCCCGGTCCGTCTGATCTCGGAGTGGACGCATCTTGCCCTGGTGGTGCTGGAGGGTGACCTGGATGCCGATGAGGACGTGGAGTTGCTTGATCTGGCGGTGCAGTCGGCGGAGCGCTCCGGCAAGCGGGTCGTTGTGGACCTGTCCGGTGTGACGTACCTGGGTTCCGAGGCGTTCAATACTCTGCTGATGCCGCTGTGGCGGGGCCGTGCCCTTCCCTGGCTGGCCGGTCCACTGCCCCGGCAACTGGAGCAACTGCTGACGGTGACGGGCGCGAGGCAGCGCTTCCGTGTTTTCCCGACGCTGAAGGAAGCGGCCGAAGCCGCCGGTGACAGCACGCCGGGCCGGCACCCGGAGACATGAGCCGCAGGCCGGACAGCGCGGACAGGCACCCCAGCCATCGCAGCGTGCGCGCGGACAGACGACTTCCCGCGAAGCCCAACGCGGCTGATCTTCATGGCCCTGGCGGTCAGCAGCCCCACCAGGACTCCCCGAGCCGCCGCCCCTGCCGAACCCGTTGCCGACTGTGGCGGGCTGCGTCGCGCAGGAGCCTGAAGGCGTCCTCGGGGCTGATGGAGAGGCGTGCGGTGATAGATTGTTTCGCCTGCTGGATCCGGTGGTGGCTCTCCAGAGCCTGGTGGAGCTGGCCGTTGAGGGGTATACCGTCCGCGATCGCCCGCTGCTGGAGCAGGCTGATGGCTGCCATGCTCGCCAGGCTCTGCGCCAGATACGCGTCACGGGCGGGGACCGGGTGGTCGTGGAAGAGGCTCAGCCCACCGATCGTCTCCTCCCGCAGCCGCATGGGCAGCGTGGTGATGCGCGAATGTCCCAGCGCCTGAAGATCTGCTGCCACAGCGGGCCAGCGGCGCTCGATGTCGTCCCAGCCGGCCACCACAACCGGCTGCCCTGTGAACAAGCAGTCCAGCCAGGGCCCTGCGTGTGGTGGCGGTGCAGCAGGTCGAGCAGATCGGTGCTGTCCTCGGAGACAACCACTAGCAGCGGCGCGGACTCCTTGCTCCTCAGCACGATCCCGACCTTCGGCACCTCCGGCAGCGCAGCCGTCCGGTCCGCCAGGCCCTCCGCCGCTTCGGACTCATCCCTCCCACCTCTCCCGCTCTTGGAAGCCTGCACGCCCAAGTTTTGTACACAAGTAGCAGATTTCAAATCTTAGACACCAGGCTGAGCGTCTCTGGGGTCGCCAGCACCGGCATCCTCGTCGGCCTCACCTACGGGTCTTTGATCATCTCCTTCTGGTCCGCGGCGCGATCAGACGCCGTTGACCCGTCGCTGGATGCGCACTCATCTACTGAAGGCGCCTCGAACTATCCCGGCATGAGTTGCAAAGCTTTCACCTTCAGTCTCATTCGGGCGAAATGAGGCATCGCTGCGTGCAGGGCCGACTTTTGTGGGGACGAAGGTCCGTGTACCTCTAGGGTTTGGGTAAGCGGTATCCCCGGCCCCTGGCTCTTCCGCGCAATGCAGTCTCCGTGCTTGTGCCGGCTGGAGTTGGTCCGCTATGGACGTTCGTGACCCGATATCGCTGCGGCAGTGCCGCGTTGTTCGTGTGACCGGAGAGATCGATCTGTGCACCGCGGTGGAGTTCGCCGCCCGGATGAACGCTCCCTCCCCGAGCCCAGCTGCGTTCCTGTTGATCGTGGACTTGCGGGGTGTGTCGTTCATGGATTCCAGCGGAGTCCGTGAACTGTCGGTGGCCCGCACCCGGTGCCTGGACCGGGGCGGCTGGACCCGTCTGGTGTACAGCCAGCGCAGCATTCATGTCCTACTGACGGCACTGCGCCTCACCGACGGATTCCCCCGCTATGCGACCACTCTGGATGCCCGTATGGGCCGTTCCCGGCCGGTCGGTCCGTGGCCACGTGAGGGCCGGTACGCCCCTGCACCGTCCCTGTCTCCCGCCGGCAGCGGCTAGAGGCAGTTTTATGCGAACACCGTGGTGTGGCGCACGTCCGGAATTCACGTTCCGCTCCCCCGGCACGGGCTCTAGCGTGGAGGGCGACAGCCGCCGCAGCCGGACACCGCGCTGCGCCGCTTCTCCTGGCCCCCTGCCCCTGGGTCGTGGTCCTGTCCGACCCCAAGCAGGCTGGAGCCGCATCGCCGACAACACAACTCCATCTCATGTCCTTGCCGCTGTCGCGCCGGGCTGCATCCCGCCTTCCCCAGGCGCCCGGCAGGGACAACCGACGCGAGGACACCGTTCAGCGAATCCGGGGGACCCGCAGGGTGTTCTCGCAACCGGTCCGTGCTCCCCGACCCGAACAGGGAGCACGGCGGACCAGATCGTGCCGGACCCGGACGCCCTGCGCTCGGCGCGGACGCCGTGTCCGGCGCGGTCTGCTCCCGCTCACCCCATTACGGCACAACCGCGGCAGGCGAGGAAGCTTTGTCCGCCGGAACGGTCAGAAATACGCTCTCCGGCCCTACCCGCGCTCGCGGTACCTGTCCATGCACCCTGTGTAGGGTGTCCAGGGTTGCTGCTCACCTCGGGTGGCGCCTTCTCGGCAAGCCTGAGAGCGGTGACATGACCGGCACGAGCGCCATCATGGCCCGTATCCTGCGTGATCTTCCCGCAGGAAGCGGCTCCGGTCCTCTCGGCGGCGACCCGGCACGCTGCGCACGCGCACTCGCCGTGGACGGCATCGCCGTCTCCCTGGGAACCAACGGGTCCCTGACCGAGACGGTGTGGTCCACCCCCGGCCGCAGCGCCCTCCTGGAAGACATCCAGTTCACCCTCGGCGAGGGCCCGGGACTCGACGCCTACCGCAACCGGTCCCTGATCGCGGTAGGCGATCTGGAACACAGCGATCCGCACCGGTGGCCGGCCTTCCTGCCCGAGGCCGCACGCCTCGGCGTGCGAGCACTCTTCTGCTTCCCCCTGCACCTGGGAGCCGCTTCCCTCGGCGTTCTCACCGCACAGCGCGCCAGCGCCGCCGCACTGGACCCCGCCCAGATCGACGACGCACTCGTGATGGCCGCCGCCATCACCTCCGCACTGATACTCCACGGCAAGTGGCGGGAGTCCTTCGCCCAAGCAGAACCACACGCCACACTGCACCGTGCCGCCGTCCACCAGGCCGCGGGCATCATCAGCGTCCAGGCCAACGCCTCCCTCACCGAAGCCATGGCCATGCTGCGCGCCCACGCCTACCGCACCGAACAACCACTGCTCACCACCGCCGACGAAGTGGTGGCCCGGCGGCTGCACTTCCGGAACAATCGAGACGGGACGGCCACTCCGTCCACAGACAGGGACTGATGACGATGACAGGTCAACAGCGGGTACTGGACGTCCTCGTGGAGGCCGTGGACACGCTCACCGAGGACTTCGACCTCATCGACTTCCTGTACCGCCTGTCCACCCGCTGCGTCGAACTCCTCGACGTCGACGCAGCGGGCGTGATGATCGTCGACCAGCACGGCGAACTCCAGCTCATCGCCGCCTCCGACGAGCACACCCGACTCCTGGAACTCTTCGCCCTCCAGCACAACCAAGGCCCCTGCGTCCGCTGCTACCACACCGGCCAGGCCCAGCTGAACATCAGCCTCACCTCAGGCGCCGCCACCCTCGACTTCGGCCCCTTCGCCGCCCAGGCCCGAACAGCCGGCTTCACCGTCACCCACGCCCTGCCGATGAAACTGCGCCACGAGGTCATCGGAGCCGTCAACCTGTTCGGCACCCGCCTGCGCCGCCTCAGCGACACCGACATCCAGATCGGCCAGGCCATCGCCGACGTCGCAACCATCGCCATCCTCCAGCAGCGCACCATCGAACAGGGCCACCTAGAAAAGGCGCAGCTCCAGGCCGCCCTGGCCAGCCGCGTCATCATCGAACAGGCCAAGGGCGTCCTGTCCGAACGCTACAACCTCAGCCTCGACGAAACCTTCAGTGCCATGCGCACCTACGCCCGCCCCCACCACCTGCGCCTCACCGAACTCGCCCAGCACGTCATCGACAACACCTTCGACGGAGACTTCACACAGACCGACACCCCGTAACCCGTGAACCGACACCCCCTCTCCAGCGCCGTCTCAATGCCCGTCCTGCCCGGCCCAGGGCACGGGGCCGGGCGCTGGCCGCTGCGGCGCAGTGGGCGATGTCGAAGGCGGCCCCGCGCCAGTGGCCTTCAAGGCAACAGGATGTTCTCCGGCTCGAGGTCGCGGCGGACGGCTTCGCGGTCCTTGAGATCGCAGAGCGCTTCGGCGACGTCAGGCACAACGGCGACCGCCTCACCATGGGGCCGCTGGCCGCACTGGCCGCAAAGGCTGGCGACGTCGGGCTCTCCGTACAGGCGCTTTCGGGGAGGGGCCGCGGTCTGCGGATCGGGTTCACTCTCTTTGCGTGGCGCACCCCGGTCACGGACCGTGCGATGGATCAAAGAACCTCGCGCGGGGTGTCGTGGCGGAGGCCGCCGCTTCGAGCGCGGCGGCCTCATGCCCTGCGCGACGTATCCCCCCGGTGGCGCCGCGGTGCATTCCCCTCAGGCCACCGGGACAGTGTGAACTGTTCCGGTATGGAGCTGCCGCGGGGGACGCTTCCGGGCTTCGCCGACATCCGTGGGAGCGAATGCGGGGCCCGGCTCTCGCGCTCCGCAGGCTCGCTCTGCTGCGGAAAAGAACCTCTCTATGACAGCGTCCTGTTGACGCGACGAGGTTGCAGTATGACGATATGTCATTCCTGTTCTGTCCGTACGGAATAGAACGAAAAAAAGCCGCCTAGATGTGGAGCAGTCGCTGTGTGGTCTACCAGTGCTGCCTCAGTGCGTGCCGAAGTTCTTCGGACTGTGTGCTCCTGCCGGCCGGCGCGCAAGAGAAGCCGTCGTTCCGCGAGGGCGTTCACGAGTGCCGAACAGATCCTCATCGGCGCCGGTACCGAGCGGGCAGCGCCGGGAGCTTGACGCCGGTCAGCCGAGACGGCCGTCGTGCCAGTCCGATGCCGTCGCCGGAATGAACGTGCTGTCGACAGAGCTTGAGATGATCTGTGCCGTAAACGGGTCCGTGCAGCATGGGCTTCTTTGTCCACGCTGGGTAGCGCGGTCCGCACCGAACCGCGCTCCGCACGCGCTCGCGTCCCTCGCCTGGGCCCACGGGATCAACATCGAGGTTTCTTCGCAGCTTCTCGCGCCTGACCGTCCGCCACGGCCGCCATGAGCGGCTCCGCGGCCTCTTCGGTTGTATTCGGCGGCACGACCGTCAGGTCCCAGCGCCCCTGGCCGGGTGCGAGAAGGATGATGGTGTGCGCGGCGGATGCCGTGAGGGTCCTGTGCAGCCTTACGACCTGGTTGGAGACGAGCATCCGGCCAGGCACAGCGGACCAGGTCGCCGCGTTGACCGTGACGCTGGTGATCTGACCCCATACGGGCGGCAACTCGGCGATCAGTCGGGGGAGTTCGGCGAGCAGGTCGTACGAACGGGGCCACCACGCTCCATCGATGGCGCGGGACATGCCGCCCTGAGGTGCCAGGCGCAGGCGCAGGAGGGGGTGGGAGGGAAGCGGAGGTTGCAGTGCGGTGGTCATGAAAGCTCCTGCCAGCTGCCGTACGTGGACGAATGGTTGATGCCAGGCTCGGCGGGCGGCGATGCGGGTTGGACTCGGCCGACGGACGTCGTGCACCCATCCGAGGAGACGGATGATGGCGGCTGATGGCCCGAGTCGACTGCGGCCAACCTCGTGGCGGTTGTGCCCGCTCTCGCTGAACGAAAGCGGGGCGAGGGAGCACAGCACGGGGAAGGGGGACGCCTCATTCGCAGCCCTGGGGCAGCGGGAGAAGTGTGACCGTGTTCTTGCCACCTTACTCCCGCCCGTGTCACAACCACGTGTGTTCGCAAGAGGCATCGCGTTGCCCGGGGCCGACACCGGGCGTTGACCGGCTGCACGGCTGAGGGCCATGCCGCTCCGCATATCCGGCACGACGCGCAGGAAAGCGCACACGAGCAGACGTACGACCCACAGAAAGCGGACCAGCCCCGCGGCGTCACAGGATGCCGCGACCCCGGATCCGGAACCCCTGTTCCCGACGGTCGAGCGGGACAAGATAGCCGAGCGGCTCACAGCTCTACGCACGAGCTGGACTCGCAGTCCGCCGCGAGGCGCTCGCTACGCGGCGGGGCGAGCTGGCTGCGCGTGACGGTCGCCGCAGGGGGAAAATAGGATGTATGTCGAGTCCTCCAGGAAAGAGCCCGGTCCGTCTGATATTGGAGTGGCCGCATCTTGCCCTGGTGGTGCTGGAGGGTGACCTGGATGGCGATGAGGACGTGGAGTTGCTTGATCTGGCGGTGCAGTCGGCGGAGCACTCCGGCAAGCGGGTCGTTGTGGACCTGTCCGGTGTGGCCTACCTGGGCCCCGAGGCGTTCAACACCCTACTGATACCGCTGCAGCGGGGCCATGCTCTGCCCTGGCTGATCGGCCCGCTGCCCCAGCACGTGGAGCACTTACTGACGGTGACCGGCACGCGGGAACACTTCCGGGTATTCCCCACGCTGCCGCAGGCGGCCGAGGCCGCACGCGACAGCACCCCGGACCGGCCACCGGAACACTGAACCGCGAGCCCTTGTACCGACACCGGCCGGTACCGGGCACGGACCCCTTCTCCGCCAGGTGAGCAGTCGGGCATGACGGGCCGCACGCCTGCCCCGAAACGACCGCAAGCATCGCTGGACAGAAAGGGCGAAAGCCCGGCACAGGCCGAAGCTGACGGTCCGCTCCAGAGCGGCCATCGCATCGCGGGCTGATCACGGAGCCGATGCTGTGGCATGACGGGCCACAACCCCCACCCACCCGCCGGTGTTGTGGCCGGCATGAGCCAGCAGCCGCGCCAACGTGACGAATACACCTCCGGCGTGCGCGCCGAACTCCTCGGCGCCTACTGGCAGGACAGCCGCCCCTCGTGCACCGGCCACTGCCGCTGGTGCACCGAAATGCAGGAGGCCGACGCCAACGCCGCGCGCACAGGCAGCACCCGCGCACCCGAGACCGCCTGGCCGGCCGCCGTAAGTGGCCCCACGGGCACGAGCGGCGATGCGACCGGATCATGTACCCCGTCTGCGGACCCCCCGCACGAATGACCCTTCACCGCATGCCGTAAGGAGCAGTATCAGGAGCCGGTGCGCAGGAGGGTCGACACCGTCGCGGCAATGATCGAGAGGGCGGCGCAGACGATCAGCACCGCCCTCGCCACGACCGCCCACCGGCCTGTATTGGAGCCGGAAACCGTGTCGACTGCAGTCCGTGCGTGCGGGGGAAACCGGAGCTCCTCCGTCCCCGGACAGACCCCAGCGCCACCGTGCTGCCGTACACCACACGCCATGCAGACAGCCTGCGCCCGCACGGCACGCCATACACCCGAACCCGGACCGTCACGGAAAACTCCCATACCTGTACAACGACCCACCGCCGCCCAACGACTGACCGCTCACCCATTCGCCCCACCACCCCCAACACCCGCCCCCCGCCCACACAGCGCACGCGACAACCCTCCCGTTCAGCCGGCCCCCACCCGTTCGGACACGCCTTGATACGGACGAGGCGATGGGGCTCAAACGGCTCTCCCAACTCTTCGAGATCAGCCTCTGAGCAATTCGGAAGACGAGTGGCACGTGCACTCGCTGACACGCGAGCGGTACGCATGGGCGGCGACACGATCGACGCCTGCTAACCCCCCACGGCCAGGGCTCTCAAGCCCTGGCCATGGGGTCTGCCAGCCGGTCCTCGAAGGTTCGGTGCGATCGCCGCGCCGTGCTGACAGTGCGCCTATTCGAAGCTCGGTCGGTGGACCGCGTACACGACAGCGTAGAGCGAGGGCGAAGGTGGCCGGGATGCTGTAGCTGGCGATTTTCTGTGCGGGTAGGGGCCTGTTCATGCGGATGAGTGTGGTGGATGTGGGATCCAAGACGGTCCGGCTGGTCGTAACGGATGTGGAAGGCGGTGTTCCGCTACCTGTTCACACCGCCAAGTGGAGGCTGCGCCTGTCCGAGCAGACCGACGCCGAAGGACTCCTGCCCGGCGAGTCGGTCGAACAACTCACTGCGGCGATCTCCGCAGCGAGCAGGGCGGCCCGGCAGTGGGGCGCCAGCGCGCCGCTGGCCTTTGCGACGGCCGTGGTACGTAACGCACCCAACCGCCACGAAGTACTGCAGGCCATCCACGCCGACACCGATACGTTCCTCTGCACGCTTCCGGCCGAGGTGGAGGCCGAACTGACCTTCCTGGGAGCCCGCCGCTGGATGGGCTGGCAGGCCGGCCCGCTCGTGCTCTTCGACATCGGCGCAGGCTCCTTCGAAATCGCCTTCGGCCGCGGTCGCCTGCCCGACTTCGTCGCGGCACTGCCCCTCGGTGCCGGCCGCCTGACCCAGCAGTTCTTCGAGGACGAGGACCCGCCCAGCAGACGCAGGTTGAAAGCGCTGCGCCGTACCGCACGCCATGCCCTGCGGGATGTCTCAGCCCGAGTCCGCTGGGAGGGACCACGGACAGCAGTGGTGACCTCGCGCACTTTCCAGCAGCTGGCCCGCCTCAGCGGCGCCGCCCCCGGACGCCAGGGCCCCTTCGTCACCCGCCACCTGTCATGCAGTGATCTGCGGGAGTGCATCGACAGCCTCGCGGCGCTACCGGCCGCCGGGCGGGCACAGCTGCCGGGGATCTCAGCTCCACGAGCCGGCCAGAGCCTGGCAGGAGCCATCGTGGGCCACACCGTCATGAAGCTGACAGGAGTCGCATCAGCTACCGTCTGCCCCTGGGCCCTCCGTGAGGGAGTCCTGCTGAGGTACATCGAAGACGGAGCCGCATGGTGGTCCGCCGTTCTGGAACGAAGCAACAGCCAGACAAACCCGGAACATACGGTGGTGCAGATAGCTCCACCAACACCCTGAGACCCTGCAGCACATTCCCCGGTGGTGGCTATGTCGATGACTTCGGGCTCTGGCCCACTTCGTGTGGTTGCGTACGCAGGGTGACTGTCGATCTTCGCGTGATGGGGGTTGACTTCGCCCGAAAATCGCTCGGCTGGATGGTGGTGTAGTCGACAGTCCTTCGCCGTGAACGAAGTGCTGCCGCAGCTGGACGAGCTGCTGTTCTCCTCGGTCGAGGACGTGTTGGTGGAATCGGTAGAGGTGACCGACACGGCCGTCCGGGTCGAGGCCCGTACGACCGCAGGGCGGGCGGCCTGCCCGGGGTGCGGGTGCTGGTCGGGTCGAATACACGGCTCCTACCTGCGGTTCCCTCGTGATCTGCCGACAGCGGGCAAGTTCGTCGAGCTGTCGTTGCGGGTGCGGCGGTTCGTCTGCGAGGAGGAATCCTGCGAGCGGAAGACCTTCGCCGAGCAAGTTCCTGGCCTGACCCGCAGGTTCGGGCGACGGACCGAGCGGCTGCGGTCGGCGCTGGTGTCGGTCGGTCTTGCGCTCGCGGGCCGGGCCGGCGCCCGGATGACGGACACTTTCAGGGTCCCGGTCAGCCGGAACACCCTGCTGAGGCTGATCGCCTCGCTTCCGGACCCCGCCACCGCCACACCCCGGGTGGTCGGCGTGGACGAATACGCCCAGCGCAAGGGCCGTATCGACGGAACCGTGCTCGTTGACGTCGAGACACGTCGCCCGGTCGGCCTCCTTCCCGACCGGGAGGCGGACACACTCGCGGCCTGGCTCGCCGAGCGGCCCGGCATCGAGATCGTCTGCCGTGACCGGGCCCCCTTCTTCGCCGAAGGCGCCACCCGCGGCGCCCCGCAGGCCCTCCAGGTCGCCGACCGGTGGCACCTCTGGCACAACCTGGGCGAAGCCGCCGAGAAGTGCGTCTACCGGCACCGCGGCTGCTTACGCCCCACTCCGGTGCAGCGGGAGGAACCCCCGGAGGAGGCAGAGCCGGTCACGTCGTCTCCCTGGCCGACGGGACACCGGTTCGCCGAACGCACCCGGGCCAAGCACGCCACCATCCACGCTCTCCTCGCCGCCGGTCACAGCAAGCGGTCCATCGCCCGACAGCTCGGCATGACCCTCAACACGATCCTGCGCTTCTCCCGCGCCACCACCCCGGAAGAGATGTTCACCGGCCAGTGGCAAAACCGTGCGACCAGGCTCGACGACTACAAGCCCTACCTCGATCAGCGCTGGCAGGAAGGCTGCACCAACGCCTGGAAACTATGGGAGGAGATCAAAGAACAGGGCTATCCCCGCGGCTACGCCAGTGTCCGCGACTACGTCAGCAGGAATCTCCGCGGCAAGCCCCAACCGGTTGGGCCCCGCCCGCCGTCGGCCCGCGCCGTCACGCGCTGGCTCCTCACCCACCCCGACGTCATGCCCGAAGGCGACCGGGTCCAGCTCAAAGCCGTCCTGGCCAACTGCCCCGACCTGACTGCACTTGCCGAGCACGTGCGTTCTTTCGCCCACATGCTCACTCACCTACAAGGCGACCGACTACCCGAGTGGATCGAGGCGGCCAGTGCCACCTCCGACCTGCCCAGCCTTCGCCACTTCGCTCAGCACCTCCTGCGCGACCTCGACGCCGTCACGGCCGGCCTCACCCTGCCCTGGAACTCCGGCGTCGTGGAAGGCCACGTCAACAGGATCAAGATGCTCAAACGCCAGATGTTCGGCCGCGCAGGATTCGAACTCCTCCGCAAGCGCGTCCTGCTCTCTGCCTAGAGCCCAGCTCAGGAGTCGTCCTCAACAAGTCCGAAACCTTCAGGGAAGCCCTCCAGGAACGCACGGCGCAAAGGGTCGGCCTCCTCTGCAGCCATCGAACCGAGCAGGCCGATGAACTCGCTTCTCTGATTACTCGACAGCTGCGTCACCAGATGGGCGACGCCCTCCAGGACCTTGACCGCGTCATCCGGATCCATCTGCTCGTCCTCGCACCCCTCAACGAACCAGAGGACATCCACCAAAGCCTCCGCCAGAGCGCGGGCCAGCGACGGGTACACAGACATCGGAACGATCTCCCACCAAACGACCGACAGAGCGCGGCCATCCCACCACACTCCTCGGACATCACTGTCGGTGAGCCCTCCACACAAAGCGGACCAGAGCCCGAAGAAACAGACACAGCCAGCCGGGCTCAACTACTGCCACCAGGGGGACGTTTGGCCGGGGCGAGCTGCTGGGCAGCTCACAGCGAGAGAGAGGGCTTGCGTGACCGCGAATGTGGCGAGCGGGGACGACTGGATCAGCGAGATCACGGCTCAAGCCCGTAGGACGCAGTACCGCGTGTTCTCCACCAGCGTGCCGCTGAACAACCCTCCTGTCCCGGGCCGTGCGGCCGAGCACCTCTTCGCTGCCGCGATCGAGCACGTCAAAGCCCAGAGCTGGCAGCTGGACAGCGTCAATACGTACGGTTCCACCTACCGAGCTCCCCAGATCGGACCCGTCTCCGAGCACTGGGCCCTGCTCGTCTTCCGCACCACACACCGCGCACAGATCTGCCCCGCCCGGCTTCCGCCATCACGCGCGACGGTTCCACGGTTGACCGCATCGAACGCCCTTGATCACCAGGAGGCGCCGTGAGCGCCAATCTGCGCCCCGGTTGAGGGGGTGGCGGCGGGAAGGGGCAGTGCGCCATCTGGGCTGTTCGGACCAGTGCGGGCGCGGGGGCAGTGGGGGTGTCCAGGGGAAGCACGGCCACGCACAGGTCGTCCTCGGGGTGCTGGACGGCTGGGGTGGCGCTGGCGACGGTCCAACTGCGGGCGTACCCGTCCGGCTCTCGCCGCACCATCCGGGACGCCTGCTCAATACCCGGGCGGCATCAAGGGCGTGGGCGGCGAGGGTGAGAAGGACTGGACCTGATCGCGTTACGGGATCTCGTTACCGAACACGCCGCGGGCTGCTACAGGTGCTGGGCCAGCTCACCCGTGCAGTGGGTGTTGTTCGGGTGAGCAAGGCCAGGAGCGGTAGGACCGATTGGGTGTTGCCGCTGCTAAGTGTGCCGTGTCAAGGGCGGTTGCGGTCGTCGCTGGCGAAGAAGAAGCCGAACGCGGCGCTGGTGAGGGCGACCACCGGGGTGAAGACGAGACTCACTTCGCGGTAAGCCTCGGTCCCGAAGTGGGTCCAGTGAGTGAGGATCAGGCCGAGGGTCGGGAGGACCGCTACGACGGCCACAAGCCACAGCATGCCGACGGCCAGTGTGCGACGGGTTTCGTCGATGTGTTTCGGCTTGCCCTCACGAACTGCGTCGGAGGAGCCGGGAGGTTCGTCCTCGATGAACTCTTCTTGACCGGAGCCGGGTTGAGGACTTCTCGGCGACGGGCTGCTGGTCTCGATGGCCTGTACGACCACTACAGGTTCGTCGGAGGGGTTCTCGTCCTCTTCCAACTGTTAGTCGTCCTCCTGACTGCGGGTTATGGGGATGGCCGGCCCGATGCACAGGAAGCTGTTGTCCGTGGAGGGGATCTCGTCTTCCCAGAGCTCGTCGGGTCCTTGCGAGCCGGTCGGGGTGGCGGCTGTGGTCACAAGTGTTCACCTCGTCGGCGCGCGGCGGCTCTGGCACTGGGCGCCGGTGGGTGCCGGCGCCCGTTGCAGTGGCTGGTTAAGTGCCCGACCGTCCCGGTGCCGTTCTTCACTCATGGTCTCCTTGCCTGCAGCTGCAGATCTCGATGCGCCGGGGCGGGCCGAGGCCGCATGTTTCCGTATGGGCCGGTAGCAGGTCCTCCTGGAACTCGCCCCGGCTGCGTCGCTGCCGTACCAGGATCCGGCGGCCGAGCGGTACTTCCCGTACTTCAGGTTCGGGCAACGGGGGGTATGACCGTTCGTTGTGCCACTCCTGGTACGGGGTGACGAAGCGGAGTGAGCCGTAGTGGAGCACCTCGTAGTTGCACTCGGGATTGTTCGCCATGCAGAGGGCGCCCCCCTATGTCATCGCCGCGGTCGGCGCTTGGCTGGTGCTGCTGAGCGACACCCAAGCTGTGCTTGGGGGCCGACGATACCACATGCTATGTGATCATTTTCAACATCTCATGTTCCTCTCATGCACACGTGGTACACATTCCATGTGTACCACTGCCACACATGGTAAGTATTTACTTGACATCGGATGCGTACGAGGGCACGATGTCGAAGTAACCGAGCATCAGTCGGCCCACGCAAGGGAGAAGAATGACTACTCACACGTCCTCTGACTTCACCTGACCAGCAGGCTGACGCTTGCGCTGCACCGCACCTTTCGGGGTGGACCACGCGCCTTGGGGGGCCGTGGTTGCTTAGGACATTTGTGCGGGCAGCGATGACCCAATGAGCACGGAGCCATTCGGGAGCCCGTAGCGACACGCTGCAGGGCGGGGCCCGAACCTTGCCGTGTCTGGGTCCGTTCGAGTAACTCTTCGAATCAAGGAGCCTTGGCATGCCCGAGCACCCGACTGAGACACCCGCGTCGGCGACGAGCACCACCCAGTCGACGACAGCGGTCACCCGCCTCAGCGTGAACATCAACGAAGACACTGCCTCCAAGCTCCGCTGGTACAAGGAACACAAGGGCATCTCGATCACCGAGACGGTCCGGCGGGCAGTGGCCCTTCTGGAACTGGTGGAGCGAGAGACAGCAGACGGCAACGAAGTGCTGCTGAAGTCGCGTGACGGCAAGTCCGTCCGCCAGCTGTGGCTCGTGTGACAGACGCGGCGACCATTGGTCCGCCGCGTCAACACTCCACATCACCCGCCAGCCGCAGCCATCCGCTGTCACTGCGGCTCGTAGCTGTGTGATCGCCATGTGACAGCCACCGTCACCGACGACACTCACGAGAAACCCCAAGCCGGGCAGCGCAACAACGCCGAAACTCCCGTGACTGACCTGCTCAAATATGCTCCAGCAGCCCGTCTCAAACGGGGCACGGAGGGTATGTGCAGCGGCCGTCGGTCATCGTGTGACCCATCCCAAAATGCGCGCCGGCCAGGCTTCCGTAGCAGTGAACCGCTTCCCTCATGCGGTTGAACAGCAGACCGTCCAGCACCAGACAGCTGCCGCGTCGTCGGCTCCTGCCACGAAGTGCCGCCAGAAGCGGGCACACCCCACCTTCCCGCACAGCGGGAGCAGACAGCCGATTACCAGGGCCCCTGGCTTTTCCATCGGTGTCTCTCCGCAACAGCCACGGTCGCCCACTCGCCGACGATACGGTCCCAGCGCCAAACGTCCATCGTAGGAAGTTCACTGCCGCCAAAGAATCGGCGGCTGAGTCTCTTCCTCTGGACGCCGCCCGGCCCGGCCCCTTAGAGCTCGTAGGGGCCGGGCCGTGCCGTGCGGGTCAGGTAACTGGCAGGGATGCTGTTGCCTGGCTGGCCGAACTGGAGAGAAAGGTCAGCAGCACGTTCTCTCCATGGCGAGTCTGTTGCACTGCTCCCAGGCACTGGTACAGCCTTGCATCCGCTGCCGGACGATCGAGTCAGGGGCATCCTGACGCCCGAGCACAGTGACCAGCCGACGACGGCGTGTTGACGAAGTAGCGCGCACCCGCTTCCTCACAGCGGATGCGTAGTCTCCGAGGGTCCAACTCCCGTCATGGCGTTGGACCCTCACCCCATAGCCGTCTCCCCCCGACGTGACGTCGGGCCGACCCTGAGCTGCCGCCCCGGGCCCTCAGACACGGTGACCGGCTATATCGGAGCGTTTGCCGAACAGGGCCTGGCGCAGCCTCATGGGCTGTTGGCGGAGATCGGTTCAGCTGCCTCCTCGGGGTGAAGAACCGGAACAGGCCCTCCCCCAGCTCACCGACCGGCCCAGCCACCCGCGAAGGACACCTACGACCCGCCCGCAAACACATCGAAACGATCACCGTGGAGGCGGACGGAGACGGCAGCGGCGGCCAGGAGGTGGCAGTGAAGCTGGGGGCATTCCTGAATTACGCACGCCGAAGGGTCGGGAAGTTGACTGCGGAGCGGCGCGCAAAACTGGCCGTCCTCGGCCTGGAATGGGCGACGTAATGCGTCCGTGGCTTGCTGGGGTGCGGTGACAGCAAGCTGCGCGAGCGGTCGGATGCGTGCAGACAGCGAGATTCCCCCGAAAGCGGGCACTGGGGTACTGCGTGCGCCATACTGTCGCGATGGGGGCACTTCCTGAGCCGCAGGGCCAGCAGCGTGAAGTGGTGTATCTGACAGCGCAAGGTCACCTGGTGGTCTTGGGAACCGCAGGCAGCGGCAAGACGACTATGGCGGTACACCGTGCCCGCTATCTGTCCGAGGCTCCGGGGATCGGAGGCCGAACGCTGCTGGTCACCTTCAACCGGGCGCTGGTCACGTACCTGCGGGCCATCGGCGCCTCCGGCCCGCATCTGACCGTGGAGAACTACCATCTGTTCGCCCGGGGCTACCTTAAGTATGCGACCGGGCAGCACGTCTCCATCTGCTCAAGCAAGCAGTCCCTGGTCGACAAGGCGCTGGCCGAGGTCCGCAACACCAACCGTCGGGCGGTGGCCAGTCGGCCGCTGGGCTTCTTCATGGACGAACTGCACTGGATGGCCGGTCACGGCGTCACCGGCGAAGACGCCTACGTTAACGGTGCACGCCGGATCGGCAGGGGGACAGCCTTGGCTCCCGCGGACAGAGCAGTGGTCTACGACGTCTACCGCCGGTATGTCGAGCTACGCACCCAGGCCGGCTACGGCCAGGACTGGGATGATCTGCCTTCCGTGGTACGGGCGGCGCTCGCAACGGATGCTACCGCTCGCCGCTACAAGCACGTCGTGGTGGACGAGGGGCAGGACTTCACCCCCGAGATGATCCGCTCGTTGGCCGCAGCGATACCTGCCGACGGATCATTGTCGTTCTTCGGGGACTACGCCCAGCAGATTTACGGCGGCCGCATGTCGTGGCGCTCCCTAGGCTTGAGGGTGGCCCGGCAGGTCGAGTTCGAGCAGAACTACCGCAACAGCCGCCAAATTGCCCAGCTTGCCCAGGCTATCTCCGACATGCCGCACTTTCGTGACGAGGTCGACCTGGTACAGCCCAAGGCTCCGACCGCTGACGGCCCCCAGCCTACGATCGTCACCGCCGCCAGCAAGGTGGAACAGATCCGCCGCGCAGCAGAGTTCGCCAACGGCTTGGCAGCAGACCAACAGGTCGCCGTTCTCATGCGCACCCGCGGGTACGAGAGCGAGCTGCTGCGTCACCTGGGTTCGCGGCACCGCATCAGCAGACTGCATCGGGACTTGACGGTGTGGCCGTCAGGTCCAGGCGTGTACTACGGCACCTATTCGGCGGCCAAGGGCCTGGAGTTCGACTCGGTGATCCTGCCACTGTGTGACGCGGACGAACTACCCAAAGCCTCCGAGGTCGAGTCGCACGGGGTGGAGGAGGCCAAGGCCCGCGAGGCACGTCAGCTGTATGTGGCAGTGACCCGTGCCCGTACCGGATTGATCATTCTGCGTTCGGGCGCGTTGACGCCGCTGCTGCCCGACGAAGCGTCAGATCTCTTCCTCAGGCTCCCGTCATGAACGAGATCTGGGCCGAAGCACAGCGCCGCGGGATTACGCGGCTGTGTCACTTCACCAAGTCCGCAAATCTGGCCCACATCCTGGCCACCGGTGAGATACGCGATGCGCTGACCCTGCGAGCTGGCACTGAGGGGTTCAGACCTACAGACCGGGCCCGTTTGGACGGCTACCCGGACCACATTAACTGCAGCATCGAGTACCCCAATACGTGGTACCTGGACCGGGCCAGAGCCGAGGATCCCCACTTCCAGGATTGGGTCGTTCTGCTCCTGGATCCTGCGCTGCTTTCGCTGCCAGGAGCGAAATTCTGCCCCTACAACGCTGCTCGCGGCCTGGGAGGCGGCGTCAGCAGCGGCATCGCCGCCTTCACTGACCTGTTCCAGGCCGCTGTTTCCGGGAACGCCAGACGGGTCCGCACCGTCCGGCATCCCGACTGGTGGCCCACCGACGACCAGGCCGAGGTCCTGCTCCCCGGCCCAATTCCGCTTCGCCACGTGCACGGGGTCGTCGTGAAAGATGCTGCGCAGGCCGAGCTCGAACACTACCGGCTCACTCAGCACCTCGACATGGGCACGGTATTACCGCCGCTGATCATCGCCCCTACCCTGTTCGACAAGTATCTACTGAGCCAGAACGTGCGGGCCGGACACCGCCCCGCAGAGCTCCCCTTCATCCCCTGACCGACTCTGGCAGAGTGACCCCGTGAACCGTGAACCGCAGCCGCATCCCTGGCCTGATCGTGCCGTCGGCATGGTGCTGGCTGCCGCGGTCGGCGATGCCCTGGGCTGGCCGTACGAGCGCCGAGACCGAACCCGGCGCCTGTTGGCGGACAGTGGCCTCAATCAGTTCGTCGCCTGGGAACGCTTGGCGGGCAACCGGTTTCGACCGTTCACCGAGGTGGTCAAGGCCGGTGACTACAGCGACGACACTCAGATGATCATCGCGGTCGGACGGGCCCTGCTCACCGCCGGCGACGAATGGCTCACCTGGCTACAACGCGTCGAATGGCCTCTCCTACCGTCCTACGAACGCGGCGCGGGTGCCAGCGTCAAACGCTCCTGCAAAGCCTGGGCCCAGGGACGTTCCCCGTGGACCGTCGCCGGCAGCGACGTGCGCAAGTACTTCGACACCGGCGCCAACGGTGCCGCGATGCGGGTATCACCGCACGTCATCCGCCATCACGCGGACACCCGGTTCGACGACCTCGCAACCGACGTCGTCCGCGACGCCGCGACCACGCATGGCCATCCCCGAGCACTCCTCGGTGCCATCGTCCACGCCCACGCCTTGTGGCTAAGCATGCGCCAGCCCGCCCCCTTGTCCTACGGATGGCTAGTCGAAGCCCTCCTGGACAATGCCGCACAGTGGCAAAAGCCGGTCTTCGAGACGCTGGAAGACGAATGGAAGCAACGCGCTTCACACATGCTTGAGCATCCCTTCGACCGGCTGTGGCTAACCACCGGCCGCGAAGTCGAGGAACTCCTCGCACTCGCGCACAAGGAACTCAGGGGCGGCGCCGTTAGTGCACCGAGCGTCTTCCTGAAGTCCCAGGGCCTCACCGGTAAGTCTCGCGGTTCCGGGACTCTGTGCGCCGTCGCAGCCGCCTACCTCGCCGCCCGCTCGGCCGCTAGCCCAGAGCACGCGCTCACCTCCGCCGCCCGTCTGGAGGGTGCGGACACCGACACGCTTGCCTCCATGACGGGCAGCCTGCTGGGAGCCGCACTAGGACAAGAATGGCTGGGCTCCAATGGCCGCAACATTCAAGACCGCCCCTTGCTGGTAGGTCTTGCACAGGACCTCCTGACCCCATCCTCGCTCCCTCGCGTACAGCCACCCTCGCCAGAGCAAGCCCGCGCGGTGCTGGCCGAGTTCAATGACCAACTGGCTGACGCCGTACCGGGAAGCGTCATCCCCATGCCCTACCTGCGCACCGCCCAGGTTCAAGACCACGAAGACACACATGCAGGGCAATGGGCAGCACGCCAGGCCCGGCTGATCACCGACGACGGGCAACGGCTGCACCTGCTGCATTCCGTGCATCGTGCCTCGCCCCCGCACTCCACGCCTCCGGGTCCGTCCAGCGCACAACTGCAGGGCGCCTATCTAGCCGTGACCGATGTGCAGCGCGTGCGACAGGTCCTGATGCTGGTCTTTGGCTTGCACCCAGACCGCTACGGGCAGAACTGGGTCGCCTACGGCAACCTCGTCATCGCCGAGGACTCCTCCGCCGCTCCTCCCGCAGCTTCAGCGCCGCGCGCACAGCTGCGCCTGTCTTCGGATCATCCGCAGGAGATCTGGCAACGCGCCCAGGAGCACCATTTGCCGGGCTCGGTGGATAATGGGCACACCAACTTCCTGGTGCACGTGGACCCCTGGCTTACCGTCACTCTCAACCGGCCAGGACACCGCCCACCTTCCGAGCGGCCCGACTGACGTACGCACGCCGTCTACACGTCCCAGTCATTCCGGCCGCCGCATGACCCGGCTGTACTCGTGGGCTGCAGGATTCGGTGGTGCGGGTACGGCATGAGGATCATTTCCCTCGGAGCTGCGCGCTCAGATCGACATCGGCGACCGCGAGGGCGCGCTGGAGAACCTGTCGTCGGCGTTCGACACGGCTCCGCAGATGGCCCGCATCCATCCCATGGGCCGGGAAGTCTTCCGCGTCCTGTCGTCCCTGAACCGGCGCAGCAACCCCCAGCTCGAACGGCTCTCCCGGCTCTCCGGCATCAGCCTCTGAGAACCTGAGTGGTCAGCGGACCACTGCCGGCTTGTCCGCGGCGATCACTTCGGCCACGGTGCGGCCGTGCACGGAGACGGTCAAGGCTGCGTCCATGGCCAGGGCACGTGCCTCTTCGAGACCGAAGAGGTGTTCATCGCGGGACCAGGTGCCGTTGGCGGTCAGGTACCTGCCGCCATGGCCACCTTGCGGACCGGCATGGAAGATCACCCACCGGCCCAGAGGGCGGACCATCACCCGGATCACGTAGGCCGCGTAGTCGAGGTGCCAGACGGGGAGGGCGGACACGGCGTACTTCACAGGCTCAAAGCCGACGGGGACGGGGGTGTTCGTCATAGGCTCCCTCTCCTTTGACCGAGCTGTTCACGAAGCCGCGGCACCATCAGCTCTCAGTACAGCGGTGCGGATGCTCACCGGACATGCGCCAACCGGCCTTTCCGGACCACCGGTACAGGGATTCCACCTCAGGTTCTGAGCCATCGGGAGATGCATGGCACAGGCACCCGCTGACACGGGCGTGACCACTCGCTGACACGGAGGCGGTCGCTCGCTGACGCGGGAGCGGTACACCGCCGGGTGACAGTCGGCCCGCGCCCGTGACCCGCTGCTGGGTGGACGCCATAGACCGATCATGATCCAACGACTGATGACGGCGGCCGCCATGGTGGCCGCAACCCTCTCCGGCCTCGCCCTAGCCACCACCCCGGCCGCGGCCGGCGCCCCCGCCGCAGTTTCCGCGCACGCACCCGCAGCCAAGCCGTGCACGACCAAGTGGCGCGCAGTACAACGCGTCGCGGTCCGCCGCCCCGGCCCCTACGACGGACGAGTCGCCACGATGAACTCACCCGTCCACCACCACCTCCACCGCGGCCAGATCGTCCGCTCCTGCATCGTCGCGATCGGCCGGACCCAGAGCGGACCGGCCTACCGGGCCTGCGGGAAGGACGGAAGCGAGTGGCGCATCGTCTCCGGCGGCCAGGTCCCGCAGACCTGCCTTCGCCGCGTCTGAGAACCTGATGTGGAAGCCCTCTACGTGCAAGCTCTGGCCAATGGCCGCAGCGCAACCAGCTGTCAGTACAGCGGCGCGGATACTCGCCGGACAAGCACCCGGCCAGGGTTTCCGGACTCCATGCAGAGGGCTTCCTCATCAGGCTCTGCGCTGTGCCGTCAGGGACGCCAGGACTCCTGCCATCCGGGGTGCAGTTCGTAGGGCAGCGCGAAGGCCTTCATGACCTGAAAAGCACGGACCGACTCCACAGACCAGCACAAGCCCCTGTCCTGCTCCCGTCTTATGCGCTGCTCGCAGTCCCGCACGATCCGCCGATCGGTGGCAACCCGGTCGAGGATCTGGGCAGGACAGGGGCAGGAGCAGCGGCTGACGCGTCCGGCCTGTACAGGACCAGGGCAGTCAAACTCATGGAAGAGCGCGGCATCGCGCTGCTCCTCCTGCCACCGGTCCCCGAGGAACGACATCAGACGGGTGACGACAGGCACGGCCGCAGCCCTCCCTCGCACCACACGGCTCGCCGCCGGCCGCCATCAGGCCGTCCGCCCCCACACCACGGGGCCTCCCCCCGGCGCCCTCACATCCGCGAGATACACCTGCACCAGGGCACCCCCTTGCGGACACCGCCGCAGGTCCGGCCTCGGGCATTCCGTGCACCGCGTCAAATGCTTCACGTAGGCGTCATAACTGCGCTGGGCAGCAGGCTTAACGGTGTCGAACATCGGCGCCTCCCCGCAGACACAGCCGACTGACGAATGCCTCAGCATATGCCGCGATCATCCTATTCAGAGCCCTTTTGGACACATCCCGGGGCCCACCCCAGGCCGTCCGCTTCACCGGCCGATGCACCCCGAGATCACCCTCAAGCAGCCGTCTGCCCCAGCAGCAATGACCCCGTCCCCGTCATGTCGAACAGCCGCGCAACCACGGCGCTGACCGGTTCCGTCACCCGGAACCCAGCCCCTGCCTCAAGTGCACGCTCACGCGCACCGAGCAGGACATTCAGCCCGGAGCAGTCGCAGAACTCCACCTGCTGAAGATCAACCTTTATCCACTGGACATCGCCGGTCAGAGCGCTGGTCAACGCACCCGCGAGCTGAAACGAGGACAGGTGGTCCACCGCCCCCTCCACCGACACCGTCACGCAGTCGCCGACGCTCGCGCTGGACACACGCAGGCGCCCGCCGTTCGGTCGTGTCTGGTCACTGCCCATACCTCACCCCTGCCTCACGCCACAGGAGATGACTGCGCAATGCAGCCGTGCTCACACCCAACCTTCCGGTCCAACCACCACGGTCACCGAGAGGACGCCAGGCGGCCACATGTTTGATCGTTCTCAAGTTCGCCGCGGCGAACTTGGCCCACAACCCGCCGGATTCCACGGTACCGAGCGCCCACACTCCGGGGTAGCTACGGAAGTCAGTTGGGAAGTGCGGTGACCGTTCCGCCTGGGGAGCAGCTGCGGCCCGCCAGTCTCACGACGGGCGGGCCTCACGCTTTGGGCGGGTTACCTGCCGCCGAGGCGGCCGACCCGCCAGTGCCCCCGCCCCGTGACGTCCACGAACATCGCGTGAGCGGTCAGCACCTCCAGGACGGCCGCCATCCGCACCATGTGCCCCACTCCGGGGACAGCCTCGCCGAGGCGCTCCACGATCGCCGTGCGGGTCAAGGGCTCCCGGGAGCCGACCAGCGTCCGGGCGACCAGGTGCAGCAGCGTGTCGCCGGGCGTTCCCCGCTCCGCCGGCCGCCACCGGTCCTCACCACGGGTGTGCCGCTCGACATGTACGGCCAGCCGCGCCGAGGCGTACTCCACCAGCGTGGGCAGCCACGGCTGCCGCTGCGGACCAACGCGCGGGCGCTTGCGCTGCCGCAGGTACAGCGCCCCGGCCACCGGGGCGATCACCGCGGCTGCGACCGCGAGCTGCTTCGGACCACTGCGCCGCATCACCCCCTGGACCACGTTGCCCGTGATGTTGATCAGGACGTCGGCCTGGCGCTCCAGGTCGGCCATCCGGCCCTCCGTCACCCCGACATCACCCAGAGCCGAGCGCAGGTCTCTCCATGCGCCGACCGCGAGCCCGCTGTCGAGCAGGTCCGGATCGGTCCCGATGATGACCACCGGAGCGATCACCCCGGCCAGCAACAGCATCGGCACGTCGGACGGATCCCGCCCGGCCAGCACCCTCGCCTCGGGCGTCTGCGGCAGACCCGTGGCGTCCACGACGTACAGAACGGGCAGGTACTGGGACTCCCACAGGTCCAGCGCCCGCCCCAGATCGAACCGGCCACCGCCCTCACGGTGCCGGTCGCCCAGCACCCGCGGCACTTCCTCCGCCACGTGCACCGGAATCAGGCACCGCACCGTCCCCGCCCGCGCCCCGGCAACGAATGACGACGGCTCCCGCCGCGTAGTGGCCGCAATGACGTCCGAAGTCAGCACGGACGTGTCCAGCAACGCGCGGCGCAGCGGCCCGCGCTGATACAAGGTGCGCCGTGCGACCAGCGCAAACTCACTCATAAGCGCATCGTAATGCGGGCGCTGACCGACCGTCAGAGGATTTCGGGGCCGTGCGCTGGCCAACGGCCTGCCGGAACGCTCCGATCCCCTCGCGCACGTCCCGGGCACCGTCCCATTGCTCGTGCCACTGCCGGGCGTAGTCGCCGAACCCGCCGGTCACCAGCGCGTGCGCCACGTCCGCGACCGCCTCCGGCGCAGCGAACACCCGGCGCAGCGCGGCCAGCGGGCCGCGGGAGACCGCGGACCCGACAGGGCGGATCAGGGCGTGGGACCAGCCGCTGTCATCGCTCCACCCGAGCCGGATGCCGCCCTGGCCCGCGCACCGGCTGGCATCCCATCCGAGGACCAGGAGCACCGCGGTCTCGGGGGCGCCGTAGGCGCGTTCCACCCGCACCGCGCCCGGCGGGATGCCGCGGCCGGTGAGCGCCTGATCGAGGGCGCGGGCGTACGGCCAGTGCGGCAGCAGGTCGGCGGGCAGCGGTCCCGGCGGGTTGAGCAGCATCGCACCCACCTCCACAGCAGAATCGTCGAGCGCAGGGCCCGCTCGTGCCCGCCCCACGTTATCGAACTAGTATTCGGTTATGCGAGAGGGGCGGGTCCGGCCCGTCCACAACCCCCAGGGACGATCCATGCTCGATGACCTGCCCCCTGACCTGCCGAGGCTGCACACGCTGCGGACCTGGCACGCCATGTGTGTGCAGCGCATAGACGCGAAGATCGCCGCCCTGACCGAGCGGCAGGCCCAGCAGGAACGCGTGCAGCGGGCCCGGCGCGAGCGCGAGCCGGAGTGGGTCGTCGAGCTGGGCATCGGCGACGGACGGCCACCGGCCGAAGTCCACGCCGGCCACTGCTACGCGATCGGCAAACGGCGTCGGCCCGTCAGCCGCGACGAAGCCCGCCGGCTCCTCGCCGAGGGACTGCGCGCATGCAGCCACTGCACACCCGACACCACACTCGACATCCCCTTATCCCGCCGCACGGCCCCCACCACCGCGGCGCACCCACCGGCCACTCACCCATGGCGGCCCCCACCCCTCGCGCGCGCGGCGACCACCCACCGCCCACCCCGGACAGGACGCCCCGCATGCCCGCCACTCCCCCGCCCCCGATCAGCGAACCGGACCCCTCCACCTTCACCATCTCCAGCAGCTACATAGGCCCCTGCTCCAACTGCCAGCGCAGCACCCACAAGTACGGTTCCGGTGGACTGCCCCTGTGCCAGTGGTGCCTGACACCCGTACAGGAGAACTGGGGACCCGCCGTGCGCTTCACCAGCACCCGAACCCAGCGCTGACCACTGCAGGGGTCACGGGCGAGCCGGGCGCCCCGGGCGCCAGCGTGCAATGAACACTTCGAGCTGCCGGCGCTGGCGCTCTTCCTCCGCGATGCGGTCGGCGAGCACGGCTTCGTCGACGTACGGGGCGACGGCGGCCAGGACCAGGCGCCGGAGCTCCGCCGGATCGAGCGCCTCCACCTCCCACTGCACCGGCCGCCGTTCATCGAACCCGTACCGGCAGGCGAAGGCCGGCCACCGCGGATCCCCCGCCTTGCCCACGGCCGCGGGCAGTTCGTAGCCGTGCACCTGCTGGTAGGTGAGCAGGATCCGCTCCACACGCTTCCAGCAGGCGGTGCGGGCCACCCAGTCCCGCTCGATGTCGGCCCCGGACGCGTCGAAGTCCCCGACGTACAGCAGCACCGCCGGGCGCGGGTCGCCAGCGGTGCGCTCGCGCACCACCTGCGCGTAGCTCTGGCTGGCGAACCCGCGCACGATCAGCACGGGAATCCCGGTACGGGCGAGCCAGCCCATCAGCTGCGCGCGCACCGTGTCCTTCTCGCACGCCACATACACCGCACACGCCTGGCCGACGGTGCGGTCCAGGGCGAACCAGCCGGACGCGGCCCGCAGGAACGCGGTGGCATCCGGCCAGGCGGGCGGCACATGGACCTCGCGCAGCGGGTCGATCAGGTCCGGGAAGCATTCCTCCCGGCGGGCCCGGGCGAGCTGCGCGGACAGACGGCGGTAGGCGGACGGGGTGTGCGGGACCAGGCCCTCCGCAACAAGCCGGTAGTAGGCCTGGCGCAGCGTGCACCCGCCGACCTCGTCATAACCGGCGACGATGCCGGCAGCCCGTTCCACGATGCTCGCCCACCGAAGCCTGGCCACACCGGTACTTGTACCGCTTACGCAGAACCCCCGTCAGGCCGATTCACCGCCAACATCCCCCGCACCAGCACGGTGCACTGACCGGGGCCGCGGTCGGGTCTGCGATCGAGGCACCCGCCCCACGGTCGGGCCCGTGAGTGTCAGCGGCCCGCATCGGTGATGCCCTCAGCGACCTGGCCGGCCACATCGGCGACCCACTGCCCGAACGCCGTCGGAGCGACCAGCACCCCGAACACCAACACGATCAGCACGGTCAGCTGTTCATCCGACCGCTTCCGCGCCTGCGTACGACGCCGCAGCCTCACGACGATGATGACCGCCAGGAGAACCGCCACATTGATCGACAGAACCATGAGCCTCCTCCTCAACCCGTGACCAACGGTTCAGGAGTAGCGAGCACACACAGCCAGGGCGGCGCAGATACATGCGGATGGCAGCAAAGCGTGCAGGAACGGCCGGAACCGCGGGGTTGTGCAATGTGTGGACGTTGCCTCAGCACGACCGCTGGCCGAAGCCGGCAACCCGCGGCCCACCCCGCTGCCGCCATAAGGACCAGTTCACCATCGTCCTCAGGCAGGCGGGGCAGCCGCTGAGGTCATGAATGGGCCACCGCGTCTGCCCGCAGATGAGCGAACAAATCCCGCACCCGCTCCGGGTCATCGCCGTCCGTGGTGAAGGACAGGATCGCCTGCAGAACACGACGGGCGAGATCGCCGGTCGCCCGGACGTCGTCGCCCGCGCTGCGGGCCCAGCCCTCCATCATGCTCAGGGCCACGGTGGTCATGTGGGCGATGAGTCCCTGCCGCAGCTCCGCCAGCGCCTTCTGCTGATCGGCCCCGTCAAGACCCGCGATGCCCGTGACGACCAGCAGCATGCTCTGCACCCGGCTGGCTCCGTACTGGGCGACCATCACCGCCAGCGACTGCTCGCCCTGCCCACCGCCCGCCAGCGCGGCCAGTGCCTCGTCATCCCCGGCCCACGCCGCCTCCAGCGCGGCGATCACACGCATGACCTGATCTGCGGTCAGTTCTGCTGGCATGGACGGCACCGTAGCCGCCCCCGCACGACCCCGGACTCAAATCGGCAAAGCCCCACCACCGGCCACGGCCGGTCCGGGCAAGCCCCTGCCTCCTGACTGTTGCTGCCGGGCGTGAACAGCCGCTACCGGAAAGGGAGTCCCAACAGCGGCTGTTTGCGAAGAGCGTGGTTGTGGAGGGGCGGTCGCCTACGCGGCGAAAGGCTCCATGAGGCTTCAGCCGAACGATCGTCCTCATGGGCTATAGGTGAGGCCCGGGGACACTGCCCCCTCCATAACCACACCTGTTGCAACCAGCACGCACCGCCAGTTGTTCCCGCCCCCGGCGTGCCCTGCGGCCGGCCCCGCGCGCAGGTTCGTTTCTCCGGTACGACTGTTCCCCTCGCACGGGTGACCTGCCCGGCGGCCACGGCACGGCGCGATCGGCCAGCCGCTATCAACGGCAAGTGATCAAAACTGCTCTGCGGGGCCTCGCAGCCGCCGCCCTCATCGTCCTGCCCTACGCCACTGTCCCGCCGGCCCACGCGGCGGAGAGCCTGCCGCTCGCCGCGGCCGTCGACCGCCTCACCCCCGGCGCCGAGTCGCGGGAGGGCTACCAGCGCACCTCCTTCAAACACTGGAACGCCGGCAACAACCCCACCGACGGCTGCAACACCCGAGCCGAGGTACTCATCGCGGAGGCCGTCGACGCCCCGGACGTCGGCCCCGGCTGCCGGCTCACCGGCGGCCGATGGTGGTCCTACTACGACGCAACCTGGGTCACCTCCGCATCCGGCCTGGACATCGACCACATGGTGCCCCTCGCCGAAGCCTGGGACTCCGGCGCCTCCACCTGGACACCCCAGCGCCGCGAGACCTACGCCAACGACCAGGGCGCGGACACGTCCCTGGTCGCCGTCACCGGCCGCTCCAACCGCAGCAAGAGCGACAAGGACCCGGCCGACTGGATGCCACCCGCCCCCGACGAAACCGTCCGCTGCACGTACGCCGCACAGTGGGTCGGCACGAAACTGCGCTGGAACCTGACCGCCGACGACACCGAACTCACCGCCCTCCGCAACATCGCCGACGGCTGTCCGCTGGAGACCGTGACGTACGAACCTGTCGTGTAGCTCCGACGGTGAAGCGCCGAAGGTCTGTCTCGTGCAGTGGAAAATCGAGGCGCTTGCCCTGCGCGTTGGTTGGTCAGCTGCTGGAACCGCCGAAAAGACCACCGTTGTCTCCGCCGTCGCCGCCTCCGTTGGCGCCGTCTGCTCCGGTCGGGTCGTCGGACGGGCTGGGGGCCGTCGAAGACGGCGTGCTCTCGGGTCCTCCGATGAAGCCTCCGTCGGAGCCTCCTGAGGAGCCGTTGGACGAGTCGGTCTCCTCCGGTGAGGAGTCCGGTTGCTGAGGCGGGGGTGTGGTGGACGGGGTCCTGACGGGCTGTTCGGCTTCCTCGCCAGCCAGGACGAAGCTGCTCTGCGTTTTAGGGGCACCCTTGAGGACCGCTTCGGCGAGGTAGGTGCCGTAGGGGGCCGCGGTGTCCTTCGAGCAGTCCCTGCTGCTGCGCCGATTCCAGCGGAAGTCCACGGTGACAGGCCGGGTCCCGGTCAGCTCAAGCCAGCGCGGCCCGCCCCGGTCGCTGGCGCACTGCGAGGACTTCCACACCGCGGCATCCCCTGCGGCGGGCGTGAGCATGAGGACCGCTTCACCACGGCCAACGTTCACCCGGCAGGGAAGCCCGGCCGCCTTCGAGGCAGCCTTGACGGTCAGGGTCAGGCGCGGATCCCTGTCGGTGAACACGTTGCGCTCCGACCTCACCCGCGGAGAGACAGCAGAGGCGGCACACACCGGCAGTTTCATGATCGCAGCAGTGTTGACAGGCTGGTCGCCGATATCGGCAACCGAGTCCTGGGCCGGCTTGGCAGGCAGGCTCGGTACTTTCGACTGTTTCGCCGTCGCACTGGGCGTTGGCGATTCGCGGTCGGCACTGCGCGAGGTATCCCGGTCCCAGGACCACCACGCCAGGGCGGAGACGCCGCCCGCCACCGCGACAGCAACGACGGCCACAAGCGCGATCTTCTTCGTATGTCCCAGGCTGTGGTCCGGTTCGGGCTTGCGCGGACGCGTGCCCGCGCGCTGCGCAGCTGGTTTCCCCTCACGTGGTGCGGCTTCCGCTTGACTGCCTGCCGGGCCCTGCTCGGCTGTACGGGTACCGGCCTTTCCTCCAGGCGTGTGCGGAGCGGCTGCTGATGTACCGGTGGGCGGGGCGGCCCCTGCTGAGGTCTGCTTCGGCAGCCGTTTCAGGGGCGGGGCAGCGTCTGGAGCGGGCGGTGTGTGCGGGCGGCCCGGGACCGGGCCGGGGCCTTCTGGCCTGGGCTCGGTGGTTGATTCAGGGCCTGCGGGAATCAGCGCGCGCCCGGTGGACCAACCGTCCGTCTGCAGCGCGGTCAGGGCCTGGGACAGAACATCCTGGGCGTCGGCTTCCACCGCCCGTTCCCGCATCGCCTGGACCAGTTCGTTGTCCGCGCGCAGCAGGCGCTGTTGTGCGCGCCACAACTCGGTGCGGGTCTGGCGCAGTTCCGCTTCCAGGTGGGTGATGGCGTTCATCGCCTGCGTGTGGTGGCCTTCGGCTTCGCTCAGCGCGTGCTGTGCGGCGGCTGCCTCCTGCAGTCGTCGCGCTTCAGCGGCCGCGGCTTCCTGACGGGCGGTGACGGCGTCGGCCTGTCCGGCGGTCGCCTGTCGCTGGGCCTCGCGCGCCGTGCGGAAGGCAGCATCCGCGGTGCGGCGTTCGTGTTCCAGATCCCGGCGGGCGCCTTCGGCGTCGTGGACGGCCTGGGCGAGGGCTTCCTCGGCGTGCGCCAGGCGTTCGAGCAGCAGCGCCTGGCGTTCTTGCCACTGTGTGCGGTCCGCTGCGGCTTCCCGCTGCAGGGTTTCGGCCTGTTCACGCATCTGCTCGTAAGCGTCCTTGAGCCGGTCCAGGCGGTCTACGGCCGCCTCCAGATGGGCTCGTGCCTCGTGCTCTTCTGCTCGGGCAAACTCCCTGGAATCGGTGGCGGCGGTCAGTTCCTTCTGTGAGGCCGCCAGTGCACGGTGGGCGCCCAGCAGGTTCACCCCGGCCCGGGTGAGGGACAGCAGGGCCCGGCGCTGATCGGCTTGGAGCACGCCGACCTGCTGGCGCAGCCCCGCGGTCTCGCTCTGGGCGGCGTCGCGTTCGTCGATGATGTCGTAGGCCTCCGCGACATCGGGACGGCGGCTGCGCAAGGCCGGCCGGTACAGCCGCCACAACTCTTCCAGGTCGGCTTCACCGGGCCGCAGGCCACGGTCCTCCAGCAGCTGCAGAAGGTCCAGCACCACATCGCGGGTCGGGACCAGCCGCCCGGACACCATCCGCTGCACCGACGTCTCCCCACGCCCGGACTGCACACTCTGCAGCCGGTCCGCCCCCGCCGCGCCCACCGGCCGTAGCCGCTCATCCGGCCGTTCCACAGCGCACGCCATCAGGTGCGCGGACACCTGCTCCAGCGTCAGCGGATCCTCCCCGCCCAGCAGTTGCTCCACCACCACGGTGCGGAACACCTGCACCCAACCGCTCACCGGCAGCTGTAAGCCCTTGGCAACCGGCCCCAACGGCCGACCCGGACGTGCCACGTTCATTCCCCCCTGGACCTATCCCAGGTCACGTTCTGCATCAATGCCGCAGCCCGGACGGTGGACCCCTCATCCACCGATACCGGACGCAGGAGCCCACCATGCCCGCTCAGCAACCCGCCCCGCAGGCCAACACCGCAGCCCGCCCCACCCGCACGCCCGCCCTGGCCGGCGCGGGCCTGTCCTCGGTCGGCGTCCTGACGATCGCCCTGACCGGCGCCCCTTGGCCGATGGTCCTCACCCTCGCTCTGACCGGTCTCCTCGTCGTCCTGATCCAGTCCGCCTTCCAGGCTTTCCTTCCGCAGGACTCCCAGCACCGCCTCGCCTGGTGGCGCCACTACTGGAACCACCGCGCCACCCGCCGCCGCAACCGCTCAAGCACACCGGACACTCCCCCACCCGCACCCTGAACTTCACCCGGCCGGGGCGGTGTCGCCGAGCCCGGCGTCGGGCAACGTCGTGCTGCTTTCACAGCCTCAACGGGCAGGCAAAACAGGGCATTTCGCCAGAGACATCACGGCGTGTAGGCCGCGCTGGCCCACTTCTGCTGGAGGGGTCTGTTTGTTGTCCGCGGACAACAAACGGGGCAGAACACGCGTCTGACGGGACCTCCGAGGCCACAGAGGTGAGTAAGGTAGCGCCATGACCGCGCCATACGACCCGAGTGATCGGGAAAAGGTAGTAGCCAAGCTGCCTGCTGAGCTGCGCAAAGAACTGAAGGTCCGGGCTGCGGAACTGGGCAAGGACATCCAGGACGCCGTCACCGAGGGCGTCGAAGCCTGGCGGAAAGCCAAGGAACGACCGGCCGTTGACACCAGCGGCGGTACCTCCTTCGCGACCTACCTCCCGGCCGGGCTGTACGGCAAGCTCAAGCAGGACAGCAAGACCCGCAACATCTCCTACAACCAGGCCATCGCGCAGTCGATCCGCTTGTGGCTCGACGGCAACCCCTCTCCCCGGCCTCAGAGCCCGCGGGCCACCGGGGCCCGCCGGATCATCTTCGGGAACCAGAAGGGCGGCGTCGGCAAGACGTCGGTCTCCGCCGGTGTCGCCCAGGCGCTCGCCGAGTCCGGACACCGCACCCTGCTCATCGACTTCGACCCGCAAGGCCACCTCACCAAGCAGCTCGGCTATCCGCTGCTTGACATCGACAACGCGAGCCTCGCCAAGCACATGCTGGGCGAAGCCAGGGGCGCGCTGAACGAACTGCTCGTGCCGATAAAGGGCGGCGACTTCGAGGAGCACCTCTGGCTGCTCCCCGCCTGCAAGGACGCGTTCCTGCTCGATGCGAAGCTGGCGACCAGCAGGTCCGTGCGTATCAAGGAAACAGCGCTGGAGAAGGCCCTTGACCCGCTGGAGCAGGATTTCGACTACATCGTCGTCGACTGCCCGCCGAGCCTCGGCTACGCCATGGACACCGCGCTGTACTACTGCCGCACCCGCGAGAACGAGGAAGCCAACACATCCGGCATCGTGATCCCGGTGCTGGCCGAGGACTCCTCCGCCGACGCCTACGACATGCTGTACGAGCAGATCCAGGACCTCACCGAGGACTTGAACGTCCTCATCGCCATGCTGGGCTTTGTGGTCAACATGTACGACAGCCGCAAGGGCTACGTCGCCACGTCCTCACTCGATGAATGGAACAACATCGGTGATCCGCCCGTCCTTGCCATCGTCCCCGAACTGAAAGACCAGCGAGAAGCCGTCCGCGTGAAAAAGCCCCTGCTCGTCCATGCGCCCTACGGCGACCAGGCAGGCGTGATGCGGACCGCGGCACGGAGGATCAGCACATGAGCGTCGCAGACAAGCTGGGCACCGGATCATCGTTCGGCCAGGTACCGCGCGGTCGCAGCGCCCGCGGCCGCGCCAAGGCCGTCGCCCAGGGTGACGTACCGACCTACGAGCTCGTACGCCTCCACCTGGACGAGGTCTCCCCCACCCCGCTCAACCCGCGCCGCAACTTCGGCACGGACGAGGACAAGACACGCTTCGGCGAGGAACTGCGCCAGGCCCAGCTGGCTGCCTGCGTGGCGGTCACCCGCGACGCCTATCTGGCGCTGTGGCCCGAGCAGGCGGAACGGATCGGACCTGTCCAGCACGTTCTCGTCAACGGCGAACGCCGCTTCCGCAGCGCCGTCCACGTCGGGCTCGACGCCCTGGACTTCGTTGTCCGCGACGACCTCGCCTCCTCCCGCGAGCAGTTCATCAACCACCTGCTCAAGGAGAACCTCGACCGCGAAGACTTCGACGTCATAGAGCGGGCCCGCGGCGTGCAACAACTCGTCGACGTCTGCGCGGAGCAGTCAGGGCGAGGCGCTCGTTCCCGTGCTGCCGAGCAGTTGGGCAAGGACCGGTCCTGGGTGACGAACCAGCTCTCGCTGCTGGAGCTCCCGGAGGAGTTGCAGGCCATGCTTAGCGTCGGCACCTTGCCGGAACGCGATGGCCGGTCCCTCGCCCGCCATTTGAAGGACAACCCGGACGCCGACGCGGCGGTCCTGCTGGACCATCTCAAGCAGGTGAAGGAGTCGGCTGCCCAGGCCAGGCGGCAGGAGAAGGCGGTTCTGGAAGCGGCACCGGACACCCCGCCCGCACCGCGAGAGACGAGTTTGTTGTCCGCGGACAACAAACTCGCGGAGCCGGAACCCGAGCCGGAGCCGGGCGCGGTCGAGATGGAAGCACCCACGGAGTTGTTGTCCGCGGACAACAAACTGGCGAGTTCGGCTGGCGCCGTGCCCCAGGGCTCCTCTGTAGTGGAGGCGATCGGACCGTCTGGCGGGCCGGCACCGGGGGAGTCTTCGGCACCGCTGCCGGGCCAGCGACACGATGTGGTCATCGACGCCGTCGGCGCGGGAGAACAGCAGCGGGGGAGTCAGCCGAAGAAGCTGCCGTACGACGATCCGACGTACGTGGCCATGCACCTTGAGCAGAAGATGGAGTCTGCGGACTTCCTGGAAGCCACGCGATTGATGACGGCAAGGTGCTGGGACAAGGCCGGCACGGAGCCGTCCCTGGAACTGCTGAAGGGCCTGCTCCGGACGGCGGCGCAACGCGAACCGGACTCGTTGCGTGCACTGCTTGCAGAACACGCAACGGATGTCCCGACATCCTGACGCCGAGCTTCCTGCACGTTGGGGTACTCCGCGGTCGCATGTTGAAGGGGGTGGTTTGTTGTCCGCGGACAACAAACCACCCCCTTCAACATGCGACCGCGGTCTTGCTCAGAAAACAATCTGCAGCAGGCCAGGGCACGTAACGGGGCCGTTGATGCTGTGCAGCAACAGGAGATCCGTCCAGGCTCTTTCTGCCCGTCGGCCACGCGTCTGCTGGTGCGTGCGGTCGTCACGGGCCGATCAGCAGGTGCAGCCCCATGATGCTCGCACCGGACCCGCAGAGACCGGCCAGGATCGCGCCGGCCGCGCTGCCAGCGCTGAAGAAAGTGAGCACGCCGACGATCGCTCCGATGACGACCGCGGCCAGCAGGATGAGCAGGGCCCGCGGGGAGAGCAGCGGACCCGGGCCGGGGGCGGCGGGCGGGGGGCTCATGCCGTCTCCTTCTCGCGTCCGGTGCGCACGGTGTAGGCGTACCGCGGCATCGCGGCCAGCTGCCGCAGCACCCATCCCCAGCGTGCCCGCCGCGACGGCAGGTCCACGAGGTAGCCCCGCTGCTCCTCCAGCCAGTCCTCACGCTCGGCTGATGGCAGTAGACCTGCAGCACCATGCAGCAGACCGACACCGAGCGGCGCCTTCACAGGCATCCCCGAGCGCAACCAGACCGTCGCCATTTTGCGGATACCCAGCGACTTATGAAGCTGAGCCCGCTGACACAGCAGAGTCTCCTGGAGCACCAGCCTGTTCGCAGCCGTCTCATCCGCGGTCGGGCGAGACTCGTCGAACCCCGTCGGCGTCGACCCGCTGTCGTACCGGGAGTCATGCATGTGCGCCTCCGGCGAGGCCGGGCCGACCGGCGGAACGGCCGGCGGCAAGGCCGGTGGCGGTGGCCGCGGCGAGCGCGAGCGGTGCCGCCTCGGCGCCCTTGTCGGTGAGGCGGAAGAAGCGGCGGCGGGGACGTCCTTCCCTTTCGGCGGCAGTGGGGTCTTCCTCCCATTTGCGCTCGACCCATCCGGCCTGGCGGAGGCGTTCGAGCAGAGGGAAGAGAGTGCCGTTGGGCAGGTCGGTCGTCTTGGACAGCTCCAGTCCGTACAGCCCCTTGTTCAGGATCGCGCTGCGGCGTTCGCCGTCGGCGCCCTGGCCCAGCAGTGCGCGCAGCACGGTCTGCGTGTGCTCGGTCATCCTCGGTTCGGCCATGTTCTCAATCTACCTAGGTCGACGATATTCTGTCTACCTAGGTCGAAAGAGCGAGGGTGGGTGTCCAGGCCCGCTCCGGCGATTCCCGCGGACCCCGGGTCAGCGTCCGTCCCTACAGCACGCCGTTCATGGCGTTGCCCTCCCAGCCCTCGCCGGCCTCGAAGTTGGCCTCCATGGCCGCGCTGTTGGCAGTCCAACCGCCGTGCACGGCGATGGCCTTGTGGTCGGCGCCGGCCTGGCGGTCGGCGTCGGCGCCGCCGCGGCGGGTGGAAGTGCCCGGTGTGCCGCACCCCGAGGTCGGCGGCGGCGCCCAGGGCGGTGATGGCGTCGCCGTGGTCTCCGGCTGCAGCCCGCTGTCCATCACGGTGTGCCAGCGCGGGTACAGCCAGCGGAAGGCGAACCCGTCCGGGTCGGTGAGGCCAGCGGCAGTCTTCCAAGCCCGCCAGGTGCGGACCGGTCAGGTGGAGGGCCTAGAGCCCTGGAGGACCTTGACGGTGCGGGGTTTGGTCTTGGAGACCCGGGACGTCGACCAGCAGGCCGTTCTCGTGGTCGGCCAGGTGCCGCAGCCGCAGGAAGGCGACCTCGTGCTCGCGGGCCATGAGGGCGAAGGCGAGGGTGCCGATGGCACGGTTGCGAGTCCGAGCAGGGTGTCGGGGGAGGCGGGGGCCGGGCCCCGGCCGAGGGCCTCGTCACTCTTCTCCAGCTCGCAGACCTTGGCCCGCGGTACCCGTCGCGCGCGGGCGGCGACTGTCTTGGCGAGCAGCAGGTGGCGCGCAGTGCGGCCGGTGACGACGCCGGACAGCCGGCGGTCGATGATGGAGGGCTCGGTGCAGGTGCCCTTCTTCGCGCCGGGCTGGACCCACAGCCATTCGACGAACGCGGTCAGCGAGCCGAAAGTGATGGCGGTGACCGGGAAGCCGAACAGCGCGGCGAACTGTTCCTACTCTTCCAGTCGGCGGCGTAGCCGTCGACTCTGTTGTCCGGCCGCAGGTTCTGCTCGTGCCGCCTGGAGCATTCCTCCAGTTCCTGGAGCTTGGCCAGCACGTCGAAGGTGAACTTGGCGGACGTCCAGCCAGCGGCGGCCGGGAGGATGAGCAGGGTCCGCTGGGAGATCATCGGGAGCGCGCCGGATCCGGGCGGCGGCGGGGGCGGCGTGCTCATGCCGCCTCCTTCTCGCGCCCGGTACGCACGGTGTACGCGTACCGCGGCATCGCGGCCAGCTGCCGTACCACCCATCCCCAGCACGCCCGCCGCGACGGCAGATCGGCGAGATAGCCCCGCTGCTCCTCCAACCAGTCCTCACGCTCGACCAACGGCAACAGGTGGGTGGCCCAGCGCAACGCACCAGGAACCCTCGACACTTCAGCTTCCACGGGACGGCCGAACTGGTGCTTCTTGATGGCGCGCGCGGCGTCCTTGGCGCACACATGCACGACCGTGGTTTTCCCATCTGCTGTCAAGTACACGCTGTAGTCCCGCGTGCGGGGATTGAACCGAATCCTTGTAGAGGCATGCAGTGGGGGGTAAGGCTCCAGCTGGTTGATCGCTAGTTCCATAACGATGTTTAGGCCCAGCGTGTCGTCCATTACAGGTGGCCTCCGACGAGACCGGGACGGCTGGCGGTGCGGCCGGAGGACGGGGCTGCGGCGGTGGCCACGGCGAGCGCGAGCGGCGCCGCCTCGGCCCCCTTACGGGTGAGGCGGAAGAAGCGGCGGCGGGGGCGGCCCTCTTCCTCCGCAATGTCATCCTGTTCCCAGTAGCGCTCGACCCATCCGGCTTGGCGGAGGCGTTCGAGCAAGGGAAAGAGGGTGCCGTTGGGCAGGTCGGTCATCTTGGACAGTTCGAGCCCGTAAAGCCCGGTGGTCAGGACCGCGCTGCGGCGTTCGCCGCCGGCGTCCTGTCCCATAAGCACGCGCAGCACGGTCTGCGTATGCGGGGTCATTTTCGGATCGGCCATGCCATCAATCTACCTAGGTCGAAACTCTCCTGTCTACCTAGGTCGAGGGTGACCAGGTGAAGGGAGTCAGTTCCCCTTCGATAGACGCAGCCGGGCGTCGGTGTACGCGTACCGCTCCAGGTCCGTACGCTCATGGGTGGGCGCCCGCAGCCAGCTCGAATGACTGTGGGCGCCTTTCACGGTGCTGCCGTATGGTCAGCGGCGAGCGGTGGCCTGGTCGATGATGTCGGCGTGGTCTCGGACAGGGTCCGTTACAGCACCCCAACAACGCGTTGTCACATTCGCAGCATGCCGGGAAAGACTTCAGTCCTCCTCGGCGAAGTCCGGCGCAAGATCATCGTCAGTCGGCGCCTCGTCCTCGTCGTAGCTGAGAGGTTCGGGGACGGAGCCTCTCCTTCTTCCGGGAAAACCCACGGGCCACACCAGATCCCGAAAGGAGAGCTGCCCTCTTACCGGCAGATACAGCACTAGGCACACGACGACGGAGATCAAACCGACCGCGATGCTGAGGGCGGGTACCACCATCGATGCGCTCAGTGTGAATTCGGCGCCAGCGCCTGGGAAGACGACCCGCTTACCGAGCACTACGCTGCAGGTCACCCATGAAACTAGGCATGTCCCCAGGACGGCGAGTGTCACGCGCAACGCTTTAATCGCCCGGTGCGAATGGACACCAATCGTCCCCGCCGCAATCCCCATCGCCTCGGCCGCCTGCGCGTGCGTCATCTCCAGCTCCCAGGTCAGGAAGAACGCCCTCTGTTGCTGACGGGGCAGCTCGGACAGCGCTTCGTCTATGAAGTACCGCCTCTCGGCGTCGGCAATGGGGCAGACCACCGGTTCGTCCTCCAGCCGAACGTCCACGTCGAGCGACTCGTACCCCCGGCCCGTGTAGTGGTGCCGGGCCGCCCGGTCGATCTCTCGGGCCATGCAGGTGTAGAGGTACGCACGCACGTTGCCGATCGGCTCGTCGTGGGCCAGCACGGACTTGAGGGCGCTCTGCACGATGTCCTCGGGGTCCGCCGACGACCGCGGAACGTCGCGGGTGCGCAGTCGGCGGGCTGCGTAGCGGACCATCCGGTCGTACCGCTCCGCCACCAGCTCCGCCAAGGCCTCGGCGTGCCTCGACCGCGGCCTGTCCCGCTCAGCCACGCCGTCCCCGCTTCCCCGCCCGGCGCCCCTTGCCGGCCCGCTCGCGCTGGGCCCGGATCACCTCGGCCCTGCCTGCGGCGCGGTTGCGGAACGCGATGCTCCTCAGCACGCTGCTCAGCGGCCCCGCGAACAGCAGCGCCAGGAACACCACCACACCGATCCCCGTCAACTCCACCGGACCTCCTCCAGTCTGCGGCCCGGCGCCTCGCGGTGAAGCAGCGGCCGTACACCTGCTGAGAGAGGAGAACGCCCGGGATTCTTTACCCGGCGGCCAAGATTCTTTCTGGCGGGCTCGGCGGGGCCGCGTACCGCGGGGTCACGGTCCGGCGATGAGCCAGAGGATGGGGGGCGGCGTCGAGGTCGTGGCTGTAGCGGAAGGCTACCGAGATGCCGCGGCCGTCGGTGGCTTCGGGCAGTAGCTCGACGACGTGCGACGCCGATTGCGGGTCGGGACCGGGCAGGGCGCGGCCCTGGTGCGGGTCGTTCTCCAGGGAGATCCGGACGGTCTCGACGGCGGCCCGCTCACTGTGGGTGAGTTCGCTGCGGATCTTCTCGGCGGCGTCGGAGTAGAACGCGTGGGTCACTGGGCGGTCGCCTCGCCGAGTCTGCGCCCGGTTCCTGAAGGGCTCCTCGCCTCCGTCGGCATCCCTGTTCCGGCAACGGTCGCTCTTGCTGCCGGATGGCTGCCGTAGAGGGCTTGACCACCTGTCTCCGAATATCGCCCGCATCTTGTACGTGGGAGTCGGCCCATCTTCCTTCCGGCAATGGCCCGAGGCCAGGGACGACGGTGGGGACAAGGCACGCCCTCAGCTCCTGCCGACACTGGCTTGCGGGCATCGCTTCCCACTCGGGGAGTTCACTCCGGTCGCAGGATCCACTGAGCGCCGGACGGAAGGGAATTGAGAACTGGACACTCGTGACCGCCGGACTCCCTGACGGTTCGCGTGTAGCCGATCTCGCAGTTGACGGAAGCATGTAACCGACCCGCTAGCCCCATGGCGAGCCTGGATGCTCCAGGCGGTGCAGTACCTCGGTCCCCTCTGCAGTTGCGCCGCTTACTCCGGTCTCCCCGATAGTCCGGGGTGCCCGGAGGGGACATCTTTTTTCTGGAGACTGAGGAGACAATCATGCCGTCCAACGACCGCCCCCTGATCGTCACGGCGGCTGCGATCGGTGCCGCTGTCGCCGGTGTCGCTGTGGTGGTCGCTCCCGCGCTCCTTCCGGTGCTCGGGGTCACTCTGGCGGCGTTCACGGCGCTGATGCTGGTCCTGAAAATGTGAGCGGCCCGGAACGCAAAAACGGCCCGTGCCCCGACAGGATGCTGGGGCACGGGCCGTTGCCGTGATGGTTCATGTCGCCAGAGCGTTCAGACGGTTTGCACGTCGCAGGGCGCGGTGTCCTCGATTCCTGGCCTCTCCAGGAGGTTGGGGGTCTAGGGGCTGGGTCAGGAAGTCGGCCCATCGAGGATCTGCACGATGTACACCAGGCGGCGGGGACGGTGGATCTGGTACGACACCAGCCACGGCGTCTCCGGATGGTTCAGCAGGTTACTCACGCCGGGGTCGCCGTACTCCGGATCATTCGGATACGTGGCGGCCGCCTCTGCGGCCAGCCGCGAGGCGATCTGGTCCAGGTGCTGGCGCTGCTCCGGCAGGAAGTCACCCACCGACGACAGCGCGTGCCCGGTGTACTCGAATCCCCAGTCCGTCACGGCAGCGGAAGACCGTCCGTGATCTCGTGCAGCAGCTTGCTCATGTCGGTGGCCACCGCGCGCGCCTCCTCGTCCGTCCGGGCCGCCCCCATGGCGATCTCCAGTTCATGGATCCGGGTCGCGGTCGCCGGCACCCGATACCGCTCCACCCACACCGCCCACGTACGCAGAAAGGTCGGCATGGACTGTGGGTTGCCGGTGCGCTCCGCCTCAGCCTCGAAAGCAGTCAACTCGCTGTCGAACTTGGCTGTCTGCTCCGGATCCAGTCGTTCCACCGCGGCGCGCAACGCCTCCACCGTCACAGCAGGACGGGGAATCAACGGCTCTGTGGACTGCGGATCTACGTGCTGATGGGACAT
>NZ_JAGPYQ010000003.1 GCF_018070025.1 Streptomyces liliiviolaceus | reverse complement strand
GGTGGCGGCGAAGGGGGCGCTGCGCGAGCTGAGGACCATGCCGAGGTCCGGGCGGTGCCCCAGGGCGTCGTTGATGCGGGCGATCGCGCGGCCGCGTACGCGATCGGGTATCTCGTCCAAGCCGTCCAGCACCAACAGGATCGCGCCGGCGTCCAGCAGCTCCCGCGCCCTGGCGGTTCCCGTCCGGCCGGGATCACCGAGCCACGGGTAGTCGATGCCCAGCCGCTGTTCCAGCCACAGATCGAGGTCCTCCCGATCCGGGTCCCACGAGGCCAGGGGTACGAGCACGGGCACCGGGTCCCCGTGGCGGCGGCGCGCGAGCAGGTCCAGCACCAGGCGGACCAGCAGCATGCTCTTGCCGGAGCCCGGGTCCCCCAGCAGCACCAGGCGGCCGGTGGGGACGCTGGCCAGGACCTTCACCAGCTCGCCGCCGCCTCCGGTCAGTTCCTCCGGCCCGGGCGCCCAGCCGGACGGTGAGGCCGACGCCGCCCGACCGACTCCGGTGGTGGCCAGCCGGACCAGTGAACGCCAGGACTCCATGAGCTGAGGCTCGGCGGGCCGCCACCGGACCGGAAGCGGATACGGATCGTTCAGGCGCCGCAGCGCCGCCTCTTCCCTCCACTGGCGCTGGACGGCGGATGCGAGGTCGTCCGCAGCCTGTACCAGGGCTGCGTCCCCAGTCGTCCCGGCCGGGCGATCGACGAATCCGTTGATGGTGACGGCCCCGTGAAAGTCCCGCCCCTGGATCACGGGCCCGCCGGATCCGGAGAACTCGTTGCGGGTTTCCCCGTCCCCCGTGCGCCCCTCCCCCTCCACACCCCGCTCCACAGACGTCCCCCGTCGCCGGTTTCGCACCCGCCTGTGCGCTGCCCGCCGATCACCGCACACGGCCGACAAAGGCAGACGAGGCTACTCAATTGATTCCCAACTCATCTGCACATAACCGCACTTGGCCACCTCAAGGCCCTGTCGGCACGGGAGGCACACTCGCTTCGCCGACGGTGCCGGAACCGTCTGTCAGCGCGAGGACGGCCGCTGTCGGGCCGTCTCCATCTGCTCGCCGGCGCCCCCCTCACCATCAACGCCGCGAATCAACTGAGGAGCGATGCGGCCGTGTTGCCCGTACGCTCCGGCCTTGCCGCCTTGCCGCCTCGGCACTCGTGGTCACCGCCATCGTGGGTCCGGTCCGCGACGGCTCCCGTACGCGAACGAGTTGACGTCGCGCGAGCCTCAAAAGCACGGACGGGCTATGCCGCTCCCTGCGGGATCTCGGGCAATGCCTGCTTCGTCTCGGCGACCTGGGTGAGTTTCGCGGCGAGTGGCTTGAGAGGGGGCGAGGTGAGTACCTTGCCGGCGAGGTGCCTCAGGGCGAGGCCGGTCCGGGTCTGCGGGTACGCGAAGTGCTTCAGCCCGCGGGGAAGACCCTGGACGTCGTCCACCAGGGGGCGCATCCATGCCTCGTAGGCGGTGAGCGCCGCTTCGGTGTCGTCGGGATGCGCGGCGAGCTGCGCCGCCAGGACGTACCCGCTGGTGAGGGCCAGCGAGGCGCCTCCTCCGCCCATCGGGGTGACGCACCAGCCGGCGTCGCCTGCCAGCACGGTCCGGCCGCGGTGCCAGGTCGTCATCCGGATCTGGGTGAGCTGGTCGATGTAGACGTCGTCGGATGCGTCGAAGGCGTCGAGGACGCGGGGCGCCTCCCAGCCGGCGTCGGCGTACCGGTCCCGCACGCGTGCCAGGGCCTCGCCGCGGCCGAGCCGTGCGAGATCGTCGCCGGGACTGTAGGCGAGGATGGCGCGGGTGGTGCCGTGGTTGTCGGGCCGCAGGTGGATCTGGCGCCCACGGGTCGTGTTGTGCCAGCGCCAGCGGTCGTCGTCGCCGGCCGTCCGGGGAATGGTGCCGAAGACCATCGTCACGTCGAGGTCGTCCTGGGTGACCTCGTCGGCCGTGAACACCCGGTCGCGCGTGGCCGAGCGCACCCCCTCGGCGATCACGAGCAGGTCGCAGCGCAGTTCGCGCCCCTGGGAGGTGACGATGTGCAGGGACTCGGGTCCGTCGGTCGCCGTCTCGATGGTGTCGCCGTAGACGAACGCGACCCCCGGGGGAAGGTGGTCGTGGATCGTGCGGGCGAAGTCGCCGCGCAGCACCTCCAGTTCGGCCGTGGCGCCGTCGGGGCCGCCGGGACCGTCAAAGGGCAGTTCCGCGGTCACCTTGCCGGACGCGTCTACGACGACCGTGCCGGTCTCCGTCGTGTTCTGCCGCTTGACCTCGTCGAACAGGCCCATCCGGTCGAGGACTTCGCGCGCCACGCCGCGCACGTCGACGTTCTGGCCCCCGTCACGGAACGCGGGCGCGCGTTCGATCACCGTGACCTGCCATCCCAGCCGCCGCAGCCAGAACGCGGTCGACAGACCGGCGATACTGGCCCCGGACACCACAACATCGCGCTCCCGCATACCCAACCTCCTCAGTAGCTTTAATATGAAGTCACTTTACAAGAAGGGATGGTTCCGCGCGTGGCTGATCCGTTGACGGAGGACTGGGAGCCTGCACAGGTGGCAGTCATGGAGGCGCTTCGCGACTGGGCGGTCGGCTTCGCCGAACTGAACCAGCACATGTCCACCTGGATGAAGCTGCCCACGTCCGACGCCCATGCGCTCGGGCAGATCATCTGGGCGGCCCAGGGCGGTGAGCCGCTCTCGCCGGCACGGCTGGCACGTCGGATCGGGATGACCTCCGGCGCGACGACAGTGCTGCTGAACAGGCTCGAACAAGCACAGATGCTGGTCCGCAGCCGCGAACACACCGACCGGCGCCGCGTCACCCTCCGCCCGACCGCAGCCGCCCAGGAACAGGCGCGCGCCTTCATGGCTGCTGCCGGAGTGGAGATCGCGGCCGTACTGCGGCAGACGGAAACCGAGGAACTCGACACTGCGATCGCGGTGTTGAGGCGCATGAACGAAGCCGTCGGCCGAGCCAACGACCGACTGGGGAACGCCACGACATGACCTGTCGGCCGGAAACTGCGCCGACCGGTGCCATCACGGCGGGGTACACACGTACACGGGTCCGCCTCGCCCCGGCGGGGCCACCGCCGCTACGGCCACCGGTTCACTGACCACCGACGGCCGCACCTGTCGCGCGAACGGACAGTGGCAGTCCGCGCACGCACTGCACACGCCCGGAACGTGCGGGGCAGGCAGGGTTGCGCAAAGCACTATGCGCACCGCTGGTCCGGGCAGCCAAGGCGGCTAGAGTGCGAGTGTCTGTCCTCTACCCAGCGGTGTGCCGGGGTTCGGTTGGGGCTGTGGGGTGGGAGAAGCTCCTGTGAATGATCAGGACCGTGGGAGTCGGGAGATGCTGGCCGGCCTGCTGGCCTCAAGCCAGCTGATACCCCTTGAGTGGCTGCCGGCCAAGACGGCCGAGCACGCGGCGTCCGCGGGTTTCACCCAGACGCTGATCTACCTGGCAGACCTGCAGCGCAAGGTGCTGCAACTGCTGACCGGCCAGGGACTGGACGCCGCGGGTGAACCCGGCGGCGAGGAGACCGGGATCAAGATCGAAGGCACGTTGCCGGGCCGGGCCTACCAGTACGGGCAGATCCTGCGCGGGGGCCGCTCCGGTCCCGGAGAACGGCAGTGGTGGGTGCCCCTGCTCAACGGCACCGAGCGACTGGGCGTACTGCGCCTGACCACGCGAGCCGACGACGGGCGTACGCGGGAGAACATGGAACTCCTCGCCTCCCTGATCGCACTGATCATCGTCAGCAAACGGCAGAGCAGCGACTCCTACGCCCGGCTGATGCGCACCGAACCGCTGAACATCGCCGCCGAGATGCAGTGGCATCTGATGCCGCCTCCCACCTACTCCGACAGCCGCGTGGCGATCTCCGCCGCGATGGAACCGGCCCACCACATCAGCGGCGACGCCTATGACTACGCCACCGCGGGCCCGGTGGTCCACGTATCGATCTTCGACGCGATGGGCCACGACACCGCCGCCGGCCTGACCGCGGCCCTCGCCATGGGCACCTGCCGCAACACACGCCGCCAGGGCGGGAGCCTGCTCGACATCGGCGAAGCCGTCGAGAGCGCGCTCATCAAGCAGTACCACCAGACGCGATACGTCACCGGCGTCCTGGCCGATCTCGACACGGACACCGGAGTCCTGACCTGGGTCAACCGCGGCCACATGCCGCCGGTACTCATCCGTGCGGGCCGCTCAAGCAGCCAGTTGAACTGCAGACCCGCACACCCGATGGGTACCGCCCTGGGACTGGAAGCCACCATCTGCCGTGAACAGCTGGAACCCGGTGACCGCATCGTGTTCTACACCGACGGCATCACCGAAGCCCGCGGCAGCGGCAACACCGAACTCGGTGTGGAACGCTTCATCGACTACCTGATCCGCCACCACGCCGACGGACTGCCCGTCCCCGAAACCCTGCGCCGCCTCATCGACGCACTCCGTGACTACCACGACGGCCAACTCCAGGACGATGCCACCATCCTCATCTGCCAATGGCTCGGCCCCGCCGACGCCCCCACCACACCCTCGACGAACAGCCCCTGAACAGCCCGGTCACGATCCGTGCGGATGATGACGGCTGACACGTGCGGCTGAGAGCCGAAGCCGCGGACCACCAGGGCCGGGATGCCGTACGGGGCGAACCAGTCGGTGAGCAGCTCAATGACGGGATGTCGTCCAGCTGGCCATCAGGTGGAGTGCGTCGTGGGAAGGGGATCCGGTGTCCGCGGTGTACATGAGGAGCGTGTGACCGGGGTCGGCCACGAGCGGCGTGGACTCGAAGGGCAGGGTCAGGCTTCCGATCAAGGGGTGTTCGATCCGGCGGGTGCCATGGCTTCGCACATGGACGTCGTGGCGTGCCCAACGCGTTGCGAACTCCGCGCTTTTGGATCTGAGGTCACGGATCAACTCGGTGACGGTGTGGTCGCAGGGGTTGCTGCCGTTCTCTGCCTGCAGGGCGTTGGCGGTGTCGTCCGCGATGACCTCCCAGTCGCGCCAGAACGTCCGGGCCGAGGGGGCGGTGAAGACGAAACGGGCCATGTTGGCGTTACCGCAGGCCGCGTACATCGGCTGGTACAGGGCTCGTCCCAGTGCGTTCGCGCCCACCACATTCTGGCGTCCGTTGAGGACGAGGGCGGGGGTGGTCGTCATGGAGTCGAGGATGCGTTGCACGGAAGGGCGCAGCTCGATCGCCGCTGCGGCCGTGCGGCAGGGCCTGATGCCGCCGCCGGACCGGACGAGGTCCAGGAGGTGAGCGTGCTCGGTGTCGTCCAGGCGCAGGGCGCGGCTGACGCCGTACAGGACGCTCTCGCTCACCCCGCGGGCGTCTCCGCGCTCCAAGCGGATGTAGTACTCGACGCTGATGCCCGCGAGAGCGGCGACCTCTTCGCGGCGTAGACCTTTGACCCGCCGGTTGGCGTTCACGGTGGGCAGGCCGACATCGCCGGGGGTCAGCCGGGCCCGCCTGCTTGTCAGAAAATCCCGGACCTGCCGTCGCACCTGCGCCGCGGCATGCGCACCGTCTCCCATTCATCCGACTTTACGATGCCGGAGTCTCGCGTGGGAGTCACGCTGAGTACCCCCCTCGCGAACTCTCCCTCATGGACCGCCCTGGGCGTCTCCTGGTCTCGGGGCCGCTCCTCAGGCGGCGTGCCCGTACTGCTTTCACCTGCTTGGTTTTGGAGAGAACGTTGACTGCTACACAGAAGCCGATCGGCTCCGGGTTCGACGCGAGGTCGACGACCGGGGATGTCCTCGCCCATGTGGATCTGTCCGGTCGCACAGCTCTGGTCACGGGAGGTTACTCCGGTGTCGGCCTGGCCACGACGCGAGCACTGGCCGGCGCGGGAGCCCGGGTAGTCGTACCGGCCCGGCGTCCCGACACCGCGCGAGCGGTACTCGCCGACCTGGGCGACGTCGAGGTCGACGAGCTCGACCTCGCGGACCTTGCCGGCGTCGAAGCCTTCGCCGAGCGCTACCTCGCCTCGGGCCGCGGCCTGGACATCCTGGTCGGCTCCGCCGGCATCATGGCTCCACCGCTGACACGCGTGGGCCCGGGATGGGAGTCACAGTTCGCCGCCAACCACCTGGGACATTTCGCTCTGGTCAACCGTCTGTGGCCCGCGCTCGCCGCCGGTGACGGTGCCCGCGTGGTGGCGGTCTCCTCCCGAGGGCATCGCATGAGCGGGATCCGCTGGGAGGATCCGCACTTCCAGGTCGAGCCGTACGACAAGTGGCTCGCGTACGGCCAGGCCAAGACAGCGAATGCGTTGTTCGCCCGGCATCTCGACGTTCTGGGGCAGGGTTCAGGCGTCCGCGCCTTCTCGGTGCATCCCGGTGTCATCGACACCAACCTCCAGCGCCACCTCCCCCTGGCGGAGCAGGTCGCCATGGGATGGACGAACGAGAACGGCACTCCCAAGAACCCGGACATGTTCAAGTCGCCGGAACAAGGTGCCGCCACCTCGGTCTGGGCCGCGACCGTGCCCCTGCCGACCGATCGCGGCGGCGCCTATCTCGAAGACTGCGAGGTCGCCGACATCGCCACCGACCTGTTCGACATGAGCACAGGAGGAGTGGCCCCACACGCCGCCGACGAGGACGAAGCGACTCGGCTGTGGGACCTGTCTGCGCAGTTGACCGAAGTCAACGCCTTCTGATCAGGCGCCGCCCATGACGGAGGCTGTCGGCCCCGCAAGACCAGCGGGGCCGACAGTCCCTCCGCGCGCGGACCCGCCCGAGCGCCTACAAGAAACTGGCACGCACTCCCCCGGAGGGGGATCCCCAGCGGCGTTGCCGGAACGCCCAGGTGGCTCCGCCACAAGGCCGTTCCGGCGCCTTGCGATCGCAGGCACCAGACGCTGCGGGCACTGTGCCCGACGACCACCGACCCGGACACGACCGGGGCCATCGTCGGCGCGATCACCGGCCCGCTGACGGCTCCGCGCTCGCCACCGCTCGGCAGGCACGGGTGCTGGTCCTCGCTCAGCTCGCGGCCGTCGACGGAACCCGGTTCGCACGCTACGGCTACGCAGTCCTGGGACAGGCGTCGGATCGCGGCCCCGGCCAGTGCGTGGCCCCGGTCGTGCCCGCACCACGGCGGCTCCAGGACGACCCGGTCCATGGCCAGGAGATCACCGACAGGACGGGCGAGCACGGCTTCGAAGGCCGGATCCCGTCCGCCGCCGGCGGCGTCCAGGGCAGCCTCGCCGATCCGGGCGACGTCCCCGATGCAGGAGTCCATCGCCGGGCCGGAAACCGACGGTGGCGTGAACGACCGACTGCCCCGCCGCGCGCCGCTTCGAGGGCCCGGCCGAGCCGTTCGAGGTAGGCCGGGTCCGCGAACCGTTCCACGATGATGTTCTGCACATCCATGACCAGGACGGTCTGTACCGTCACCGCACACCTTCATGCGCCGCCGCGGTGGCCGCTGTGTCGACAGCCGTCTGCATCGCTGACACAGCGCACCCTGCGGTATGGGTGACGGACCGGACGGATCAGCCTGCGGGGACGGGTTCTTGAGCCGCTCAGGCCCGGCCATCCGTGTAGTAGGTGCTGATCCAGGCCAGACCGCTGGGACTCACCGCGACCATCGCCACCTCCCGGCCCACCTCGCCAAAGTAGTACGTGCGGCTGCCGGCGCACTGGTCCAGTGCGCTGGTGACCGCCGCGACATCGGTATTGCGGATCTTGTCCCTAGCCTCCGTGAGATAGCCCTTGACGAGGCCGTCCATTTGCTGCTCGTTCACGTTCGCCAGGACGCCCGACGCGCCGCGGGACAGGTGCTTGAGGGCGTGCCCGACGGCCGCCTGCGGGCTGCCGAAGGTGAGCTGCGCCGCTTGCGCTTGCACTGCTTTGACGAAGGATTCACTGTGGGCGGCCCAGGCGCTCTCGTCTTTGGTGGGCAGGGGCTGCGCCCCGCCCGCCGCCGCCAGCGCCAGGTTGTACCGCCTCATCAACTCCTCCCGGTCTTCAGCGGGCCTGTACGGCGGGTTCAGCGACTGGCCGGCGGCCAGGAACGCGGCATGCGCATGCACGAATTCCGCGCAGGTGGACGCGTGTTGTGCGGCGAATTTATTGGCCTGAGGAACGATCCCCGAGACGCCGACGACGACGCCCATGTACTTGGCGCTCTGCCAGTGGCGCAGGAGACGAATACGGTCGCTCACGTCGGCGCACTTCTCGGCCTTGGTATCGAGCGCTATGTACACATCCCGCATCTCCCGATCCAGAAACCCATCGGTCACCACCCGGTTGTGCCGCAGGACCTCGGTGTCGCCGCGCACCATCCCCGCAAGGGCACCGGTGGTGAGGTGCGAGTCCAGGAACGCCGGGTGCGCCGAGAAGCGGTCCGTCTCCCACGTCACCAGCCAGAACGGTTCGGTGTACTCGACCCGGGCTTTCAGTTCACCTAGTTTCGTCTTGAGTGCCTCCCATGGCATGAGCTGTCCCCCTCTTGTCGCGTTGTCGAAGGTGCTGTGAGTGCGTCAGCGTCGCACGGAAGACGTCCTACCGGGACACCTCACGGTGGCGTAATCGTGCTGCGCAAGTCAGCCGACGCGCCTCGCCCAGAACTGCCGATCGGCCGTGACCGGCCGGCCGGTACAGGACGCCTCCGCCACCGCATGCCCGAGGTAGTGGTGCTGGCATGTCTCCGCCAGCTAGCAGAGCCCCAGTTGGCCCGGGCGGTGCCCGACTCCACTGACACAAGGTCAGTCCGCGGGGCCGTATTTGTGTGTACTGCGCCGGACACCAGGGGGCGGGCTGATTCCTCGGTCCACCAATGTCAGACAGTCCCGCTGGCCACGGACGACCGAGGCCGAGGTCCGGGTGGTCGCCGCCCGGTTCGGAACGGGGCGCCCGACAGCGGGACGCAGCGCCGCCGCGGCAGCGTGCGCTGCGCGGGCCCGCTTCATGCCCGGGTGGCCGGCTCCTGTTCGACCGTGGCGTGCAGGCGGCGCGTGTGATCCACGTGGCGTTCCGCTCCGGTGAGGGTGACCCTGGCCGTCAGACGCGGATCCGCGCTGGAGGCGGCCAACCGTACGTCCAGGTCGCCCGGTTCGACGACGCGCCGGCCGTCTCGACCGGTGAAGGATGCGAGGTCGGCCGGGACCGTGACGCGCAGGCGCCGTGCCTCGTCCGGCTCCAGTGCGACCCGGGTGTAGCCGATCAGGCGTTGCACCGGCTGGACGACGGAGGCGACCGGGTCGTGCAGATAGACCTGGACCACCTCGGTTCCGGACCGTCCGCCCGCGTTGCGGACGGTGAAGGCGAGGGTGAACTCGCCGTCCGTCGGGGCCTCATGGGCGTCCACGGTCAGGTCCGTCCACTCGAATCGCGTGTAGGACAGACCGTGGCCGAAGGCGAACGCGGGGGTCGGGTCGATGCTGGACACCTCGCTGGCTTGCGCGAGCCGCGCCCCGAGGTAGGTGGCCGGCTGGGATCCCGGCCCGCGCGGCACGCTGACCGGCAGACGTCCGGAGGGGTTGGTACGGCCGCTGAGCACCCCGGCGATGGCATGGGTGCCCTCCTCCCCCGGGAAGAAGGACTGCACGATCGCGGCGGACTCCCGCGCGGCGCGGCCGAGTGCGTACGGCCGTCCCGCGAGCAGCACGGTGACCAGGGGTGTCTCCTGATCGAGGAGGGTGTCGAGCAGTTGCTGCTGTGCGCCCGGCAGCGCCAGTGTCGCGACGTCGCATCCCTCTCCGCTGGTGCCCCGCCCGAAGAGTCCGGCGCGGTCGCCGAGCACGACGAGGGCGACATCGGCCTCGCGTGCCGCCTGCACGGCCTCGTGGAGACCGGAGAGGTCTCCGTCGTCGATTCCGGTGCCGCGGGCGACCGTGATCTCGGCCTCGGGGAACTCGGCGGCGAGCGTGTCCCGCAGCGTGGGGAGCTCGATGCCGAGCGGGGTGCCGGGGTGCCGGACGCCGATGTGCTGGGGGAAGGAGTAGCAGCCCAGTACGGCGGTGGGCTCGTCGGCGTTGGGACCGAGCAGGGCGATGCGGCGGGGCCGCCCGAGCGGCAGGGTGCCGTCGTTGCTCAGCAGTACGACCGCCTCCTCGGCGACCGTGCGGGCCAGCGCGCGGTTGTCAGGACCGTCCAGGTCGATCCGGCCGCGCAGGGCGGCCGGATCGTCGAGGTCCGCTCCGTCGAGCGCGGCCGGCACGGGGTTCCAGTCCGGGTCGAGCAGGCCGAGCACCGCTTTCTGGGTGAGTATCCGGCGCAGGGCGCGGTCGACGGCGGCCTCCGGTACGCGGCCGTCGGCAACGGCGTCGGCCAGGGGCGCGCCGTACGTCTTGACGCTGGGCAGTTCGACGTCGACGCCCGCGCGCAGCGCCGTGGCGGCGGCTCCGGCCCAGTCGGCCGCGATGCCGTGCAGGGTCTTCAGGAAGGCGATGGCGAAGTAGTCGGCGACGACGGTGCCGTCGAAGCCCCACGTGTCGCGCAGCAGCCCGGTGAGCAGATCCTCGTCGGCCGCCGAGGGCATGCCGTCGGTGTCGGTGTAGGCGCTCATCACCGACCGGGGGCGGCCTTCCCGTATGGCCATCTCGAAGGGAGGCAGCAGAACGTCGGCGCGCTCACGCGGGCCCAGGGAGGCGGGAGCGAGGTTACGGCCGGCCCGGGAGGCCGAGTAGCCGGCGAAGTGCTTGAGCGTCGCGACGATCCCGGCGGACTCAAGGCCCTGCACGTATGCCGTTCCCAGGGTGCCGACGAGGTACGGGTCCTCGCCGATGGCCTCCTCGACCCGGCCCCAGCGGGCGTCGCGCACCACGTCCAGGACGGGCGCGAGACCTTGGTGGACACCGACGGCACGCATGTCGCGGCCGATGGCGGCGGCCATGCGCCGCACCGTGTCCGGATCGAAGGTGGCGCCCCAGGACAGCGGAACGGGGTAGACCGTCGCCCCCCAGGCGGCGAAGCCGGCCAGACACTCGTCATGCGCGAGAGCGGGGATGTTGAACCGGTTCGTGGCGGCGATACGGGTCTGGGTGCGGGCCAGGGAGAGTGCGCCCAGAGCGGGGTCGACCGGGACCGTGCCGAAGGGCCGGGTCAGCTGCCCCAGCCCGAAGGGCAGGAGTGTGTCGAGATCGACGGCCTCCTCCATGTCGTGCTGGTGAGGTGCCACCTCGTCGCCCTGATCGGAGGCGCCCACCCACACTCCGTACAGCTGGGCGGTCTTCTCCTGCAAGGTCATCGCGTCGATCAGGGCGTCGACTCGCGCGGTGACAGGAACGGTGGGGTCGTTCCAGAGGAAGACTCCGGGGGTGTCCTCTGCGGCCACGGTGGCGTTCATGTTCCTCCCAGGCCCGTCAGAACCTCGACCGAGGCGCGACGGACCAACAGGTAGACGAGCAGGACTCGGTACGGGGCAGATCGCGTCCGGGATCCCGACGTCGGTCCCGGCACAGTCCGCTCACGGGCCCCGGCATAGGTGTCGGCGTCGGCGTCGGCGTCGGTCAACGGCTGAACCCGGCGGTCAGACCGCTCAGCAGTTGGCGTCGGCCGAACGCGTACAGCACCAGGACGGGCAGGGTGGTCAGGACGACGGCGGCGACGACCGCGGGGACGTTGACCCCGTACTGGCCCTGGAAGGTCCACAGTGCGAGCGGCAGGGTCCGGCGGTCAGGGCTTTGCGTCAGGATGAGCGGCAGCAGGAATCCGTTCCAGATGGTCAGTGCGTTGAAGATGCTGACGGTGAGGATCGCCGGGCGGGTGAGCGGCGCCGCCAGCCGCCACAGTGTCGTCCATTCGGTGGCGCCGTCGACCCGCATCGAGTCGAACAGCTCTTTGGGCACATCGCGGATGAAGTTGGACAGCACCAGTACCGACAGCGGGATGGCGAAGGCGATCGACGGGAGGATCAGCGCCGTCAGGCTGTCGTACAGCTGCAGCTTGATGATGATCAGGTAGACCGGGATGACCGTCGCCTGCAGGGGGATGGCCAGGCCCATGAGGAACAGCCCGTTCATGGCCCGCAGGATCCGCATGCGCCAGCCGCGAACGATCGCGTACGCGGCCATGAAGGAGAACAGGACGGCCGGCACCACGGCGCCGGCGGTGACCACGGCGCTGTTCACGAAGTAGCGGAGGAAGTCGGACTCGATGACCAGCCGGTAGTTGTCCAGCGTCGGGTCGCCCGACGGCACCAGCGGGTTGCTCGCGTAGTAGCGGTTCTGGGCTTTGAAGCTGGTGATGAGGGTCCAGTACAGCGGTACGGCCACGACGACGAGCCAGAGCCAGCCGGCCAGGCCGCCGGCCCAGTTGCGTCTGCGGGCCGCCGGACGGGTCGGAGCCTGCCGCTCGCAGTGGCCGGCCTGCCGCGGTCGCCGCGGTTCGGTCAGCGTGTCGGTCACCTCAGGCCCCCTCAAGTTGGCTCGCGCCGGCGTCGCGGCCCCCGAGCCGGCGCAGCAGCAGGGCCAGGGCCAGCCCCACCAGGACCAGGATGACCGCGATGGCGCTGGCCGGTCCCATCAGGCTGGCCTGGAATCCCCGCTTGTACATGTCCAGGGCGAGGACGCGGGTGGCGTCGCCGGGGCCGCCCTCGGTCAGGACGAAGATGAGGTCGAAGAAGGTCAGCGACCCGACCACCATCAGCGTGGACGAGGTGATGATGGTGTATTTCAGCTGGGGCAGCGTGATGCTGAAGAACTGCCGGATCCGCCCGGCTCCGTCCAACTGTGCTGCTTCGTAGAGGGACTTCGGGATCTGCTGGACGCCACCCTGGTAGATCAGGGAGTGGAACGGGATGAACTGCCAGGAGACGACGAACACGACGACTCCGAACGCGAGCCCGGGCCGCCCCAGCCAGTCCTGGCTGAGCAGCTGGATCTTCAGCCCGGCACCGAGCCCGAAGTTGGGGTCAAGCAGGGCTTTGTACGCGAGCGCGATCGCCGCGGAGCTGAGCATCAGCGGTACGAAGTACACCACGCCCAGCACGGCACGGTAGCGCTGGCTGCCCGCCATGAACGTGCCGAGCAGAATGCTCAGCGGTGTCTGGACGGCCCAGGAGACGGCCATCACCAGAAACGTCACCCCGAGGGCGTGCGGCAGCCCGGGATCGGTGAGTACCGCACGCCAACTGGTCAGCCCCGACAGGTGGATGGCACCGATTCCGTCCCACGTGGTGAAGCTCAGCGCGAAGACGCCGACGAGCGGGATCACGGCGAAACCGACGAAGACCACCAGCGCCGGCGCCGCCAGCCACGGCAGGATGCTGCGCGGTCCGTGCCGCGGCTGACGGCTGGTCAGCGCGCTCATGTGCCGGTGACCGCGTTGAGGTTGCTGGCGAACTGCTGCGGCGAGACGGACAGTTGGAACAGCTTGACGATGTTGTCGAGCAGGGTCTCGGCGGCCGTCGGACTGAGCGCCTGGTCCCAGGACTGGCCGAATTCCTTGGCCTTGGTGGCGGTGTCGTAGGTGAACTGCAGGAAGTCGGCGTTCTTGGCGGCGGCCAGCAGTTTCTCGGTGCCCAGCCGGATCGGGACCGATCCGTTGTCGATCCACTTCTGCACCTCCTCCTGCTGGAGGACGCCCCGGGCGAAGAAGTCCTTGGCGGTCTTCTTCTGGTCGGAGTCGGCCTTCGAGGAGAGGGACAGGTACTGGGCGGGGTTGCCGACGGTGTTGCCGGGATCGCCCTTGCCGCCCTCGACGGGCGGGAAGTTCATGTAGCCCAGCCCCCCGCTGGGGACGAAGTCCCCTCCCCTGGCCTGCTGGATGCCGTACGACCAGGCGCCGTGCAGCATCATCGCGGCCCTGCCGGTGTACAGCAGCGCCTGGTCGGCGTTGGAGTCCGCGGTGATCGAGGAGAAGCCCTTGATGAATCCGTCGGCCTTGACCAGTTCCTGCACCTTGGTCAGCGCGGTGATGGCGCGCGGGTCGGACCAGGCGTTCTTCTCGCCCTCGATGACGGCCTGGAAGACCTCCGGACCGCCGATGCGGTCGAAGAGGAACTCCAGCCACATCATGTTCGTCCACCGGGACTGGCCGCCGAGGGCGAACGGTGCGATGCCCTTGGCGTTGAACCTGGGCACCAGCGCCATGATGTCGTCCCAGGACTTCGGCGGTTCCACGCCGACCTGGTCGAAGACCTTCCGGTTGTAGTAGAGGATGATCGGCTGCACCGTCTCACCGGGCATCGCGTAGATCTTGCCGTCGACGGTCGCCGCGGCGAACGAGGACGGCAGCAGCCGCTTCTTGACCTCGGGGTGCTCGTCGAACCACGGGGTGAGGTCCTCGACCTGGCCCGCCTTCACATAGCTGCGCAGCGTCCCGCCGCCCCAGCCCCAGATGATGGTGGGCGCGCGCCCGGCACCGATGGCGGTCTTGATCTTCGTCTTGTACGCGTCGTTCTGGAAGGTGGTGTCCTTGATCTGCTCCTCGGGACGGGCCTTGTTGAAGGCGTCCACCGCGCCCGCTCTGACACCTTCCTGAGGCTGGCCGTTCAGGTACCAGTAGGTGGTCTCCCCGCCGGTGCCGGGACCGGAGGAGCCGCAGGCCGCCAGCGCCGCGGAGACCGGGACGCCGGCGGCCAGGCCGAGGAGGGTACGCCGAGAGAGATGGATCTCCATGTCTGTTCTCCGCACTCGAATCGAGAGTTGTCGGATTCTCAGGAGCCATACCGAAAAGTTTTCGAAATTGCCTTCTTGGAGCTCTTTTCGTGCAAATTAGATTTCGGCCTGACACCGTGTCAAGGTGCGTGCAGCGGCATTGCAGGGACGTAAACCGCTGCGTACCATCCGGTACGAACGATCCTCAATGGACGTCGGCACAGTCCGAAAAGTTTTCGAAATAGAAGGATCGATCGGAAGGATCGGGCGAGGGTGGTGCAATGTCCGCGGCAGACACACCGCCGGTGCGGTGGGCTGCCCGACCGGCAGTTCACCGCACCGGTGGACGCACAGCGGGGAGGAACCGATGCGGCCGAACGCCAGACGCACCACCTTGGCGGACATCGCCCAGGCGGCCGGGGTCTCCATCGCCACCGTCTCCAAAGTGGTCAACGGTCGCGGTGACGTGGCACCGCACACCCGCACCCGGGTGCAGCAACTGCTGCACCAACACCACTACCTCGCACCCGTCTTCCGCCACACCGGGGCCGTCCAGAGCCCGACCATCGAGGTCCAGTTCCAGGGCGGCCTCAAGTCGTACGTGGCCGAGACGCTGGAAGGCATCATCGACGCCGCCGCCGAACTGGGGGCCTCGGTGGTGATCAGCAAGGCGTCCCACGCCCCGCACTGGGCTCGGGAGCTGGTCTCGGCCGGGCGCCGCGCCGTCATCGCGGTCACCAGCGTGTACTCCACGGCGCACCTGAACGAACTGGCCCGGTCCGGGCTGCCGTTGGTCGTGCTGGACCCGCTGCACCTGCCCGACAGCCGGGTCAACAGTGTCGGGGCGACCAACTTCGCGGGCGGTCTGGCCGCGACTCGGCACCTGCTCTCCCTGGGGCACCGTCGCGTCGCCTATCTCGGCGGACCGACGATGGCCGTGTGCAACCAGGCACGCGTGCACGGGTACCGCGCCGCCATGGAGGCGGAAGGAGCGCGGGTACCCGCCGCCTACGTCCTGCCCGGAGAATTCACGTACGAGGCCGGGTTGCTCGGCGCCGCGGCGCTGCTGGACCTGCCCGAACCGCCGACGGCGATCTTCGCGGGGAACGACGAGATCGCCGTCGGCGTCATCGAGACCGCCCGCACCCGTGGCCTGCGCATCCCCGAAGACCTCAGCGTCGTCGGCTTCGACGACACCAGCCTCGCCCAGATCGCCTCACCCCCACTGACCACCGTGCGCCAGCCCCTACGGGAGATGGGCGGCGCCGCCCTGCGCACCGCTCTCCGGCTGGCCAACGGCGAGAAGGTCGAGTCCCACCACATCGAACTCGCCACGGAACTCGTGGTGCGCGCCTCGACGGCGCCGCCCTGCGAAGAAACTTCGGCATCGAGGTAGCCGCAGGCGAAGGCCGTTCGGAGGGCCCGCGTCCTCGACAGGGAGTCCCCCGCTCGCGAGTTGCGTAGGCGATTGCGTACTTTCACCGAAGCCCTCGGACCGGGCGTGCGGGAGCGTTGTCACCGGGCCCTGGATGCCTCCGGGGTGGCAGTGGCCTTCGGCCAGGCTGAGTGTCCGGTCGAATGCTGCGTCGCCGGCCTCAGCCCCCGTACGGCCGAGACACGTACCGGCGCGTACCGGCGCGTACCGGAGGCCCTTCGGTGGCAGGAACTGTTCGCTTTCGAAGACCATGTGTGATGTGGGGGATCTGTGCGACGTCGTCGTGAGCAGTCATGTCTTCTGACAGTTGCGCTCCTGTTGAAGTGGTACGTGGTCGGATACCTCCTCCTGGTTCCGGTCGTCGTTCCCGCGTTCATGGCCGCGCAGTCGCCTCCGCAGCACGCAGGCGGGGCCGCGGTACCGATTCTGTGGGGGATCTCCCTGCTGACCGCGGTCGTTGTGGCCCGGGTGGCCGGCCGTGGCCAGTTCCTCCGATGGTGGCTGCTGCCTGCCCGTACCGCCGTGCTCCTCGGGCTCTGCGCGGCAGCGGTTGTGGTGACCCGGTCCCAGGTGGAGCCGGGGGCGCTGCGCGCGACGATGGAGGAGCCGGCGGACCCGTATGCGAAGTGGATGGTCACCTCGATGCTGGAGATTCTGGCGGCGGGGCTGACGGCCATGGTGTTCTTCCTCGGCGTGCGGTGGTGGGGCCGGAGGTATGCGGCGCCGTCACCCCGGGGCCGGCGGTCCGCGGACGGGCCCGGCAGGTCGAACCGGCCGGCCGTGCCGGAGCCGGGCGAGATTTGGCTGGCCGTGGTCCCCTACCGCGAAGGCACCGGGGAGGAGTCCCAGCACTACTGCGTCGTGGTGAACTGCCATGAACACCACGTCGGCGTCCTACAGATAACCAGCCAGAACAAGGACGCGCGACGCGACCATGTCCGGATACCCAATGACGGGTGGGACGAGGTCTCCGGCAAGGACCACTGGATGGAGATCGGCGTCGCCCTCCGAGAGGTTCCGTACGAGAAGTTCCTGACCGTCAGTCCCCAGGGTCAATGCCCCACGACGACATGGGAGCAGATCCGGGCAGCGCACCCGGCAGAGTGCGCGGACCGGCCAGGACCAGCCACGGTGTGGGCACCGTTGGCAGGACGGAGAAAGCTGAGCCGGCACGAGCGCCCCAGCTCAACGCTCTAGACCAAGACGATCGCCGCCAGCACTTCACAGTCGCCGTACCGACACCGGCCGCCACCCTGCGGCCGCGACGGCTACTGGGCCGGTGGGGCCGCGCCCTCGATCAGCGGGCGCAACTCGTCTTCCAGACGGATGTTGTCGGTCCCCTGGGCGATCAGCTGTCCGCCCTTGAAGTTGATTTTCTTGGGGCAGAAGTGCGCCCCGTCCATCGTGAAAGCCTTCAGGAGTTTTCCCGTTCTGGCCTCGAACACCTTGAACTCGTAGCGCGCGGTGATCATTCCGATGTCGTTCGTGCCGACCAGGGAGAAGGTATCGCCGTACGAACACACCCCCGCCCGCTTCTCCGTCACCCGCGGGCCCGACATGCACACGGCCAGCTGTGCCTGCTGATAATCGGCCGGTCCGGGCGACGGGTGGAACACCTCGCGTGTGCCCTCCACGTTCGCGGCCCAGGCGTCCGGGAAGAGTCCCGGCGGATCCGGGGCGATGTACTTCTCCTGGTCGTAGTCGGAGAGTTGGAAGCCTAGAGCCTTGTGCGGACCGGGGCCCTCGTACGGCGCGCTGCCCGTCGAGAACGGCTTGCCGCCCTGGCACGCAGCGGCGGGGTCGGCGATCACAGGTGGGGAAGAGGCGGTGGCCGCGCGTCCGTCCGGTCCGTCCGGTCCCTCGGACGACTCCGAGCATCCGCAGAGCAGGAGCATGAGTAATGTCAGTGCACATTCCGCAGATCCGCGCCGCATGAGTCCCCCAGATACTGAAGTGCCCCGCACACAATTTCACATCCGCGTAGCCGTACCAGGCTCCTTGCGTGAAGGGACCTTGTGCGGGTTCATCCGCTGAGGCTTCCGAGGCCACTCCCCCAACCGTGTCCCGGTCGGCCTGGCCGGGATCGCCCCTTGTCGCTGAAGCGGATCACCGGGAGAGTGGGGATGTGATCATCCCCTTCGTGCATGACGGTGCGGCGGGAACCGTAACGGTGGCCGTAGACCTCGTCGATGATCCCGAAATGGTTGGCAAACCGGCCGGAGCACGTGGGTTCCCCTGCTGCAGCGCCGGTGTCGAGCACCCTGCCCAGGGCTACCGCGCGATGTTCGGCTGGGTCCAACTGGTCCGGTCGACGGACAGCCCCTCGAACGGGACAGCCTTCGAGATGGACCCGTTCCTCCTGTTCGAGGACGCGCCTTCCCCTTACGCCTTCTTCGGCGTCAAGCCCATGCTGTTCGACGCACCGTCACGGGGTGAGCGCAGCCCGCTGGCGTGGCTCGCCCACTGCTTCCTGGCCCGGACTCCACTCGAAGACACCGAACGGCACGTCGTGCCGTTGACCGGCTTCTCCTGGGGATTCGACATCGACGACACCGGCCTGATCACCCTACGCTCCGCGCGCGCTTTGGCACCCGGTGACTGGGACACCCACCGGCCCCTCCTGCAAAGGCGCCATCCCGGCTGGTCCTTCAGTCAGTGGCAGCTCCCGGAGCGACCGGACCCCTTCCTCCGTCAGGCGCGGAGTGCGGACGGTGGCCGTCGGTCCGGCCCCGCGGGTGGCGGTACGGGCGTGGGTCCGCTTCCCGGCGGACCGCGCGTCACCCCGGGAGGGTGATGCCCGTACCGGCGGGCCGGGGCAGCTTGCGGTGTACGGCGGTGCATACCGCACCGGCTCCCGAGCACGGAGGTTCGCCATGGCGGACGCGAGCACCCGGTACCGGCGCCCCGAGGCCGAACAGGGGACCCTCGGCGGTCTGGTGGTCCTCGCCTCGGTGCTGCTGTTCGTCCTGGTGACCCTGTGCTTCGAGCGGGGCCTGGTGGCCGTGCCGGAGGGCAGGATCCTCCTGTCCGCCTGGGGCTGGATCCACCTGGTCGTCTGGGGCGCTTCGGTCGCCGTCAGCGCCGGTCCGTTCGTCGGCGTGGCCCGGGCCCGGATCATCGGCGTGCTCATCGCCGCCCTGGCGATCATCGTGAACGTCCTGCCGATCCCGTACCACGCCCTGTGGTTGATGACGCCGATCGTCCGGGGTCTGTGCGTGGTGCGCCACAAGAGCCTCTACTAGTCGGTTACGAGGTGTCCCATGAAGGACAAACGTGCGAAGCGGATCGCCGAGTTCATCGCCCCGCTGCGGGTGGACCCCGGGCGCAAGGTGCGCCTGGCCGAGGACTTCGATCCGGGTCACCGCGCCGGCATCGCGAACAAGAAGCAGGGCCGGGAACTGCTCCGTACCGGTGTCGCGCTGCTCGCCGACCACCAGCGCAGGCTGGCCGCGCAGAGCAGCCACGGGGTGCTGCTGTGTCTGCAGGCGCTGGACGCCGGCGGCAAGGACGGGACCATTCGGCACGTCATGAGCGGTGTGAACCCGCAGGGTGTGCGGGTGTCGAGCTTCAAGGTGCCCTCCGCCGAGGAACTGGGCCACGACTACTTGTGGCGTTACGCCCGCCGGCTCCCGAGCCGCGGGGAGATCGGCATCTTCAACCGCTCCTACTACGAGGAGGTCCTCGTCGTACGGGTGCACCCGGAGCTGCTGGCGCGGCAGGGCCTGCCGGACCGGCCGGGCAAGGCGCTGTGGCGCCGGCGCTACCGTGAGATCAACGCCTGGGAGCGGTATCTGACGGACAACGGCTTCCGGATCGTCAAGCTGTTCCTGAACCTCTCCCGGGACGAGCAGCGGGTCAGGTTCCTGAAGCGGATCGACGTGCCGGAGCGGAACTGGAAGTTCTCGGCGGCGGACGTCCGGGAGCGTGCCTCCTGGGACGCGTACCAGTCGGCGTTCTCCTCGATGCTCTCCGCGACGAGCACCGCGTGGGCGCCCTGGTACGTGGTGCCCGCGGACCACAAGTGGTTCGCCCGGACCTGCGCGGCGGCGGTGCTCGCCCACACGCTGATCGATCTCGACCCGCGGTATCCCGGGATCGACGACGCCGCCCGGCACGAACTGCAGTTGGCGCGCAAGCAGTTGGAGAGCGAGACGCCGGACGGGAGTTCCGCCCGATGACCGCGCGGGCGCCGGGGACCGCCGCGCCCGCCGCGTCGTCGACGGCGGCGGCGGACTGGTGGGCGCGGACGGCCGACGAGGTGGCCGCGGCGCTGGACGTCGATCCGGCCGTGGGGCTGAGCGGCGAGCGGGTCGAGCGGCGGCTGGCCGAGGACGGGCCCAACACGCTGCCGGAGGAGCGGGCGGTGCCCGGGTGGCGCCGGTTCGCCGGCCAGTACACCGCGTACATGCAGATCATCCTGGTGGCCTCCGCCGTCGTGTCGATGCTCGTGCAGGAGTGGGGCACGGCGGTGGTGCTGCTGGCGCTGACCTTGCTCAACGCCGTCATCGGGCTGCGCCAGGAGGGCAAGGCGGAGAGCGCCATGAACGCCCTCAAGGCGATGGCGAAGGTGACCGCGCGGGTGCGGCGGGACGGGACGGAGCGGGAGATCCCCGCCGAGGAGGTGGTGGTCGGCGACGTGGTGCTGCTGACCGCGGGGGACGAAGTGCCCGCGGACGGAAGGCTGGTGGGGGCGGTCGCGCTGCAGATCGACGAGTCGGCGCTGACCGGGGAGAGTGTGCCCGCCGCCAAGGACACCACCGTGGTGCGCAGCGCGGCCCCGGGGCCTGGCGACCAGTCGGACATGGCGTTCATGAACACCCCGGTCACCCACGGCAGCGGGGTCCTCGTGGTCACCGCGACCGGGGCCGGCACCGAGCTGGGCCGGATCTCCGGGATGCTGTCGGCGACCCGGCGCGCGCCCTCGCCGCTGACCCGGGAGCTGGACCGGCTGACCCTGTGGATCGTGGGCGCGGCCGGCCTCACCATGATCATCATGTTCTCGCTGGGCCGGCAGCGGGGCGAGGCCTGGGACGTGCTGTTCGTGAGCGCGGTGTCCCTGGCGATCGCCGCCGTGCCGGAGGCGCTGCCGACAGTGACGCAGACGATCCTGTCGCTCGGCGGGCTCGATCTCGCCCGGCGGCACGCGATCGTCAAGGACCTGCCGTCGGTCGAGACGCTGGGTTTCGTCTCGGCGATCAACTCCGACAAGACCGGCACACTGACGATGAACCAGGTGACGGTCGTGGAGGTGGTGGACCCCCACGACCGGTTCACCGTCTCCGGCACCGGGTACGGCCTGGAGGGCCGGGTCCGGCGTGCGGCGGGCAGCGCTCCGGAGGTCGAGGGGGCGATCCTGCCGTACCTGGTCGCCAACGACGCGACCCTCACCAGCGACGGCAAGGTGGTCGGGGACCCCACGGAGGGCGCTCTGGTCGTCCTCGGGCACAAGGCCGGTCTGGACGTGGAGGAGACCCGTGCGCGGCTGCCGCGGCTCGCGACGCTGCCCTTCGACCCCGCGTACAAACTGATGGCGACCTTCCACGCGGCCCGGGACGCCAAGGGCCGGGACGTGGTGCGCTGCTTCGTCAAGGGCGCGGCGCCCGCCGTGCTGGAACGCACGGAGACGGCCCTGTCGGCCGGGGAGAGCGTCCCGTTCGACGCGGCGCTGCGCCGGCGTGCGCAGGAGGAGCTGGAGCGGATGGGGCGGGCCGGACGCCGGGTGATGGCCGCCGCCGCCCGGGACCTGGACCCGGCGGAGTTCCACGCGGACGGCGATCTCCTGGCGTACGTCACCAGGTTGCGGGTGACCTCCCTCGTGGGGATGGAGGACCCGCCGCGCGAGAACTCGCGGGAGGCGGTCGCCGCCGCCCAGGCCGCGGGTGTACGGGTGCGCATGGTGACCGGTGACGACGTGGTCACCGGTGCCGCCGTGGCCCAGCAGGTCGGCATCGGGGGCGAGGCGATGCTGGGCGCCGACTTCGCGGCCCTGAGCGAGGAGGACCGGCTGGCCCGCATCGACCGCATCGGGGTGCTCGGCCGGGTGGCGCCCGAGCACAAGGTGCTGTTGGCGGACACGCTGAAGGAGCGGGGCGACGTGGTGGCGATGACGGGGGACGGTGTCAACGACGCCCCGGCCATCAAGGCCGCCGACATCGGCATCGCGATGGGCTCCGGCACGGACGTCGCGAAGAACGCGGGGCGGATGATCCTCTCCGACGACGACTTCGCCACGATCGTGTTCGCCGTGGAGCAGGGCCGCAAGATCTACGACAATCTCACCAAGTACATCCGGTTCGTACTGATCCTGCTCGTCGTGTTCGTGCTGGTGTTCCTCGGCGCGGTGCTGTTCGACGTCGCGGACGGGGAGCCGTTCTCCCCCGCCCAGGTGCTGTGGATCCACTTCTTCGTCAACGCGGCCTTCGGCTTCTCGCTGGGCTTCGACCGGGTGAGCCCCGGGCTGATGACGCGCCGGCCGCGGCCGCGCGGCGAACCGGTGATGACGCGTCCGCTGATGGTGACGGTCGGCCTCGCGGGGACGTTCACGGCCGGCGCGCTGCTGGGCGTGCTCGTCCTCGGCGAGGAGCGCTACGACTCCCCCGCCGTGGGCAACTCGATCGCGCTGACCGCGTTCGCGCTCTGTCTGATCGTCTCCGCGCTGGAGTGCCGCAGCCCGCTCGGGACGGTGCTGAGCGCGGACACCTTCGACAGCAGGCAGCTCAACCGGACGCTGCTGGCCGAGGGCGCCCTCGCCGTGCTGGTGGTGCAGACGGACGTCTTCAACCGCATCCTGGGCACCACACCGCTCCACCTCGGCCAGTTCGGCTGGGCGCTGCTGCCGCCGCTGGCCCTGCTGGTGCTGTGGGAGGCGGGGAAGTTCGCCGTCCGCCGCCGACAGCCCGCCGGGGCGGGGTGAGGACGGGTGCGTGACGCGCCGCCGGGGCTGCGGACACCGCGCACCCACCGTCGGGAGTGACTGGTCGAGGACGTCTGCCTGCTGCCCCGGCAACTGGTCGGCGACGGTGAGCCGTTCGTCGCTCGCCCTGGAGCGCGGTCAGCCCTTCTGGTCCCGCAGCGCACCAGCGCGGAAGCCCGTGCCTTTCGCAAGCGTGTCGCCGCAAGGGCCGGGACGAGATCACCGCGCCCTTCGGAACAGCGCGGCGAGCGCCTGTCCGCCACCGATGCACATGGTGACGATGCCGAGTTCGAGGTCATGGCGGACCAAGTGCTTGGCGACCCGCAACGAGAGGATCGCCCCGGTGGCGCCGACCGGGTGCCCGAGCGCGATCGCGCCGCCGTACGGATTGGTGCGCTGCGGGTCCAGTTCCGCGTCGCGGATCACCGCGACCGCCTGGGAGGCGAACGCCTCGTTCAGTTCGACCGTGTCGATGTCACGGGGCGTGGTGCCCGTCTGCGCGAACAGCTTCCGCAACGCCAGGACCGGGGCGTAACCCATCAGCTCGGGCTCCATCGCCGCGGTCGCGACGGCCTCCAGGGACACCGAGCCGGTCAGTCCGTGTTCCCTGGCCACCGACTCCCTGGCCAGCACGACGGCGGCGCCGCCGTCGTTGATGCCGGAGGCGTTGCCGGCCGTCACCGTGCCGTTCTCGGCGAACGCCGGCCGCAGCCGCGCCAGTGTCTCCACCGTGGTGCCGGGCCTGGGGTGCTCGTCCTCGGTCACCGTGTGAGGCTTCCGGCCGCCCACCTCGACCCGCACGATCTCCTCTGCGAACGCCGCCCGCGCCTCCGCAGTCGCGGCCCGCCGCTGGGACTCCGCCGCGAACTCGTCCTGCTGCAGACGTGACACGCCGTACTTCGCGGCCACCTTCTCCGCCGTCACACCCATGTGGATGCCGTGGAACGGGTCGGTCAGCATCATCACCGTGCCGTCCACCAAGGTGCGGTCGCCGAGCCTGTAACCCGCGCGTGCCCCGAAGTCGTAGAACGGCATCCGGGTCATCGACTCGTCTCCCCCGGCCAGGGCGAAGTCCACCCCGCCCCAGCGCATCTGCATCGCCGCCGACCAGATCGCCTGCAGGCCGCTGCCGCAGAGCCGGTTCACCGTGTACGCAGGCACGTCCTTCGGCAGTCCTGCCGCGATCGCCACCCGGCGGGCGTTGTAGGCGTCCGGGCCGACCTGGCCGATGCAGCCCATCACGACCTCGTCGATCCGCTCCGCCGCGACGCCGGACCGCCGCAACGCCTCCCTCGCGGCCGTCGCGCCGAGCTCGAAGCCCGGTACGTCCTTGAACGCCCCGCCGAAGCTTCCGACCGGGGTCCGGGCCCCGTCGAGAACGATGATCTTCTCCGCGTCAGCCATGTGCGCATCCCCATCCCGTGCGCCGTCCGGCGCGAGCCCTCATGAGAAGTCCGTTGCGAGAAATCCGCCGTGAGAAGTGACGGCCCCGCAGATCCACGAGATACTAGGACGCCCTACTATCCATCCGCCACCACTCCGTCCCCGGACGCACGCCGAGCCCCCGGCGCAAGCCGCTCCCGCCGACTCACCCTGTGCTTCCAGTCACACCGTGTCGCCAGAAAATACTAGGACGTCCTAGTATCTTGGACATCAGTACTCTTCCGAAGTGTTCCGGGAAGGCCCTTCATGAGTGATCTGCACCGACCTGTGCATCCTGTCCGCCTGGTCACGGCCTCGGCCCTCTTCGACGGACACGACGCGTCGATCAACATCATGCGGCGGATCTTCCAGTCCCAGGGCGCCGAGGTGATCCATCTCGGGCACAACCGGTCGGTCCAGGAGGTCGTGGACGCGGCGCTTGAGGAGGACGTGCACGGTGTGGCCGTCTCGTCCTACCAGGGCGGGCACGTGGAGTACTTCGAGTACCTGGTCGAATCGCTGCGCCGGCAGGGGGCGGACCACATCCGGGTGGTCGGGGGCGGCGGCGGTGTGATCGTGCCGGAGGAGATCACCCGGCTGCGCGCGAGCGGCGTGACCATCTTCTCCCCCGAGGACGGCCAGCGCATGGGGCTGGCCGGAATGGTCAACTCCGTCATCAAGGACTGCGACTTCGATCTCTGGGACAGCAAGCCGGCCGATGCCACCGCCCTGCTCGCGGGTGACCGGTTCGCGATCGCCCGCGCCATCACCGGCGCCGAGCTGGGAAAGCTGCCCGCGGACCTGCTGGAGCAGGTGCGCGCCGCGGCGGCGAAGCGGGTCACGCCGACCCTGGGCATCACCGGCACCGGCGGCTCCGGAAAATCCTCCCTCACCGACGAGCTGGTACGCCGCTTCCACCTCGACCAGCGCGACAAACTGCGGATCGCGGTGATCGCGGTCGACCCGACCCGCCGCCGGGGCGGCGGAGCCCTGCTCGGCGACCGGATCCGGATGAACTCCCTCGACGGGGACCAGGTCCTCTTCCGCAGTCTCGCCACCCGCGGCAGCCATGAGCTGCCGGAGCACCTCACCGACGTGATCGACGTCGTCAAGGCGGCCGGCTTCGACCTGGTGATCGTGGAGACGCCGGGCATCGGCCAGGGGGACGCGGCGATCGTGCCGTTCGTCGACGCCTCGCTGTATGTGATGACGCCCGAGTTCGGCGCGGCCTCGCAGCTGGAGAAGATCGACATGCTCGACTTCGCCGACGTGGTCGCCATCAACAAGTTCGAGCGGCGCGGCGCGAAGGACGCGATGCGCGACGTGGGCCGCCAACTGGTCCGCAACCGCGAGGCGTTCGGTATGAAGCCCGAGGACATGCCGGTGTTCGGCACGTCCGCGGCGACGTTCAACGACGACGGCGTGACCGCGCTGCACCAGCACCTGAAGACCGTCCTGGCCGAGCAGGGGCTGCCCGTCGCGGAAGGCGCGCTGCCGCAGGTCGACGTACGCCACTCCTCCGGGATCCGTCAGGTGGTGCCCGCGGACCGGGTGCGCTACCTCGCCGAGATCACCGAGACGATCCGCGCGTACCACGCCGGCACCGAGCGGCTCGCCGAGGCGGCACGACGTGTGCAGCGCCTGGACGCGGTGCGCGGTGAACTCCTCGAAGCCGGCTCCGACGTCGCGGGCGTCGAGTCGCTGCTCGCTCCCGCACGCACACAGCTTCCGTCCGAGGTCACGGAACAGATCGAGAACTGGCCGGCCGTCGTGGAGGCCTACTCGGGCGACGAGCAGATCGTGAGGATCCGGGACAAGGAGATCCGTACCAAGCTGACCCGCGAGTCCCTGTCGGGCAACAAGGTGCCCCGCGTGGCGCTGCCCGGTTTCACCGACCACGGGGAGCTGGTGCGGTTCTGGCGGCGGGAGAACCTGCCGGGCCGCTTCCCGTTCACCGCCGGGGTGTTCCCCTTCAAGCGCGACGGCGAGGACCCGGCGCGGATGTTCGCCGGCGAGGGCGACCCGTTCCGCACCAACCGGCGCTTCAAGCTGCTGTCCGAGGGCCAGCCGGCCACCCGGCTGTCCACCGCCTTCGACTCGGTGACCCTCTACGGCCGCGACCCCGACGAGCGCCCCGACATCTACGGCAAGGTCGGGACCTCCGGTGTGTCGGTCGCGACCCTGGAGGACATGAAGGCGCTCTACGACGGTTTCGACCTGGTCGCCCCGACGACGTCGGTGTCGATGACGATCAACGGCCCGGCACCCACCGTGCTGGCGTTCTTCCTCAACACCGTGATCGACCAGCAGACCGAGAAGTTCCACGCCGCCGAGGGCCGCGCCCCCTCCCCCGAGGAGGCCGCGGAGCTGCGCGCGCACGCGCTGGCCACCGTGCGCGGCACGGTGCAGGCCGACATCCTCAAGGAGGACCAGGGGCAGAACACCTGCCTGTTCTCCACCGAGTTCTCCCTCCGGATGATGGCCGACATCCAGGAGTGGTTCATCGCCCACCAGGTCCGCAACTTCTACTCGGTGTCCATCTCCGGCTACCACATCGCCGAAGCCGGTGCGAACCCGATCAGCCAGCTCGCGTTCACCCTGGCCAACGGGTTCACGTACGTCGAGGCCTATCTGGCCCGCGGGATGCACATCGACGACTTCGCGCCGAACCTGTCGTTCTTCTTCTCCAACGGCATGGACCCGGAGTACTCGGTCCTCGGCCGGGTCGCCCGCCGGATCTGGTCCGTCGCGATGAAGGAGAAGTACGGCGCGAACGAGCGTTCGCAGAAGATGAAGTACCACGTCCAGACCTCCGGGCGCTCCCTGCATGCCCAGGAGATGGACTTCAACGACATCCGCACCACCCTCCAGGCGCTGACCGCCATCTACGACAACGCCAGTTCGCTGCACACCAACGCCTACGACGAGGCCGTCACCACCCCGTCCGAGGAGTCGGTGCGCCGGGCCCTGGCGATCCAGCTCATCATCAACCGCGAGTGGGGCCTGGCGATGAACGAGAACCCGCTGCAGGGTTCCTTCATCATCGACCAGCTCACCGACCTGGTCGAGCAGGCGGTGCTCGCCGAGTTCGACCGGATCAACGAGCGCGGCGGTGTGCTCGGCGCCATGGAGACCGGCTATCAGCGCGGCCGTATCCAGGACGAGTCGATGCTGTACGAGCAGCGCAAGCACGACGGCTCACTGCCGATCATCGGCGTGAACACCTTCCGCCGGCCCGGCGGCGACGCCCCGGCCGGTGAGGTCGAACTCGCCCGCGCCACGCAGACGGAGAAGGAGTCGCAGCTGGCGCGTGTCCAGGACTTCCAGAGCAGTCACGCGCAGGAGGCGGCGCTGGCGATCACCCGCCTCAAGGAGGCGGCGATCAACGGCGACAACGTCTTCGAGGTCCTGATGGACGCCGCCCGGGTCTGCTCGCTGCGGCAGATCACGGAGTCCTTCTTCGAGGTGGGCGGACAGTACCGGAGGAACGTGTGAGCACCGCGCCCGTGCCGTCGTTCGACCAGGTGATGGAGCTGCCCGCGTGGGTCGACACGACCGTCTCCGCGGACTTCATCGACGAGAACGGCCATATGAACATCCGGCACTACCTGGAGCTGGACGCGCTCAGCACCACGCTGCTGTGCGAGGAGATCGGCATAGACGACGGTTACCGGACCGAGCGGCGCATGGGTGTCTTCACCGCGGAGCACCACCTGAGGTATTTCAGCGAGATGCACGAGGGCGAGAAGCTCTCCGTGCACGTGCGGGTGCTGGCGAGGTCGTCCAGGGCCGTGCACATGATGACCTTCCTCCTCGACCGCACCCACGGACGGCTCGCCAACACCCTGGAACTGGTCCTGGTGCACGTCGACATGGACACCCGCCGGGCGGTCCCCCTCCCCGACGACATCGCGGCCGGGTTCGACCGGTTTCTCTCCGATGACGGTCACCTCGCGTGGCAGGCGCCCGTCTGCGGCGTCATGGGCGTCAGGAGCTGATCCGGCCCGCACCACCCCGCGCACACCACCACAGCCGACGGGCGCTCCCACGAGGGAGCGCCCGTTGGCGTTTCACCGCCCGGCGTCGCGCTGAACGGGATGTGCGGCACGCGGGGCCGACCGAGGCCTTGATAACGATCGTTCGCTTCCATACTATCCTTCTAATGGTCAGGCCGAATCGGCCGCCATTGCCGCACGCCGACGACGACGCCGGCTGCCATGCAGAGAGGACCGAGGCCAATGGACGACTTCACCGACATCACGTACGAGGTCGAGGACGGTCTCGCCTGGATCACCATCGACCGGCCGGAGCGCTACAACGCCTTCCGGGCGCGCACCGTCGACGAACTGGTCATGGCCTTCAAGCGTGCCTGGGCCAGCGACGAGGTGGGGGTGGTGGCCCTCACCGGCGCCGGTGACAAGGCGTTCTGTGCCGGCGGTGACCAGAAGCAGCGCATGGAGACCGGGGACTACGGGCCCTCCCAGAGCGGTCTGTTCGAGGTCGACGCGCTGCACCGGGTGATCCGTGACACCCCCAAGCCGGTCGTCGCCGCGGTGAACGGCCTGGCGATCGGCGGCGGTCACGTCCTCCATGTGCTGTGCGACCTGACCATCGCCGCGGACACCGCCCAGTTCGGCCAGAACGGGCCCCGCGTCGGATCGTTCGACGCCGGTCTCGGCTCGGGCTACCTGGCCCGTGTGGTGGGTGAGAAGCGCGCCCGCGAACTGTGGTTCATGCTCCGCCGGCTCAGCGCCGAGGAGGCCCTGGACTGGGGTCTGGTGAACAAGGTCGTGCCGGCCGGCGAGCTGCGTACCGAGGTGCGTGCGTGGGCCGACCAGATGCTGGAGTTCTCGCCGACCGCGCTCAAGGTGCTCAAGCAGTCGATGAACACCGACACCGAGCAGTTCGTCAGCATCGGCTCGATGGCCTACAGCACCCTCAAGCTCTTCGGTGAGACGCCCGAGGCGCAGGAGGGCATCAACGCGTTCAACGAGAAGCGCAAGCCCGACTTCAGCAAGTACCGGGGCGCCTGAGATGGAGCTGCGCGAGGAGCAGAAGCGGTTCGGGGCGGCCGTCCACGCGTTCTCCCGCGAGCAGTACGCGACCGTGGCCCAGCGGGACGCCGTGACCAGGGGCGGGACGCTGTCGAACAGCCCGCAGATCCTCGCCGAGCTCGCGAAGCTCGGCTGGCTCGGGGTGTCCCTGCCGGCCGAGTACGGGGGCGGCGGCGCGGGCTTCGTGGACGAGTGCGTGTTCCTGGAGGAGTCCTCACGGGGCCTGCTGCCCGTCACGGGCTACTCGACCGGTCTGACCGCCGCGCAGACGTATCTGCGGTGGGGGTCGCAGGAGCAGAAGGGTGTCATCGTCTCCAATCTGGTCGCCGGCAGACTGGAGGCGATCGCGCTGAGCGAGCCGGGCGCGGGCTCCGACCTCGGCGGGGTGCGGGTACGGGCCACGCGGGACGGTGACGCGTACGTCATCGAGGGGCAGAAGACCTGGACCTCCGCCGCGCACGTCGCCGAACACCTCCTCGTGCTGGCCCGTGAGGACAGCGGTGGCACCAAGCACGAGGGTCTCACCCTGCTCATGGTGCCCACCGACACCCCGGGCCTCACGATCCGGGGCATCGACACGATGGAGGCGCACACCGTCAACGACGTCTTCTTCACCGACGTCCGGGTGCCCGCCTCCGCCGTGGTGGGCCGTCCTCTCAACGCCTGGAAGCAGCTCATGCGCGGGCTGAGCGTGGAGCGGCTCATCATCGCCGCGATGAGTCTGGGCGCGGCCAGGCGCTCCCTCGACGACGTGATCGCGTACGTCGGGCAGCGTGAGCAGTTCGGCCGCAGCATCGGCAGTTTCCAGGCGATCCGCCATCGCATCGCGGACCTCGCGACCGATGTCGAGTTCGCGCGGGCGTTCCTGTACGACGCGGCCGGCCGGGTCGACGCCGGTCAGGAGGACGCACTCGCCCGGGAGAGCGCGATGGCGAAGATGCGCTGCACGGAGATCGCGAAGAACACCGCGCTGGAGGCCATGCAGATGATGGGCGGGTACGGCTACGCCCGGGAGTACGGCATGGAGGGCCAGGTCCGCAAGGCGCTGGCGCCGCCCATCTACGGCGGCACCAACGAGATCCAGCGCGAGATCATCGCCAAGAGCCTGCTGTGAGGCACGGGTCCGGGCGCACGAGGAAAGGACCACGGCCGTGAACGACGCTCCGCGCTCGCCCTTCACCAGCGATCTGCTGGCGGGCAAGCGGATCCTGATCACCGGCGGGGGCACCGGTCTCGGCCGCGGTGTGGCACGGCATCTGGTGGAGCACGGCGCCGAGGTGCATCTGTGGGGCCGTCGGGAGGCGGTCCTGCGGGAGGCCGCCGAGGAGGCGTCGGTCTCGCGGCCCGGGAGCGTCCATGTGCACTCGGTGGACGTCCGGGACGCCGAGCAGGTCGACGCGGCGATGGAGTCCCTCTGGTCGGTCCACGGCCCGCTCACGGGGTTGGTGAACAACGCGGCGGCCAATTTCATCGCCCGGACGAAGGACCTCAGCCCGCGGGCGTTCGAGGCGGTCAGCGGCACGGTCATGAACGGCTCGTTCCACACCACGCTCGCGGCCGGCCGGCGGTGGATCGCCGACGGCCTGCCCGGCAGTGTGGTCTCCACGCTGACCACCTGGGTGTGGACGGGTTCCGCGTTCGTCGTTCCCTCCGCGATGGCGAAGGCCGGCGTGCACGCCATGACGATGTCCCTGGCCGTCGAGTGGGCCAGGTACGGGATCAGGCTGAACGCGCTGGCGCCCGGACCGATCCCCACCGACTACGCCTGGGAGATGCTGAATCCGACGGAGAGGAGTTCCGTCGGGGCCACCCAGACCGATCTGATCCCGGCCGGCCGGCCGGGCAGCATCGAGGAACTCGCCCACCTCACCATGTTCCTGATCTCCGGCGCCTGCGACTACCTGACCGGCCAGACCATCGCCATGGACGGCGGTCAGATGCTCGCCGGGCCCGGCACCTTCGCGGGCCTCACCTCGCTCTCGGACGCCGACTGGGCCGAGGTACGGGACCGCAGCCGGGCGGCGACCGCCGCGAGCAAGGAACAGCGCTCGGTCTGACTCCCGAGGCGTGTGCATGTGGGGCCGTACCGCCTGTCGGTACGGGGCCCCACATGCACACGCCTCGGTGAAAGTCCTTCGGCCGTCAGCGCAGCGACGGCCGATACGTGTAGGAGCGGCTGCGGGTCATCGCGAACTCGAAGATGCCGCGGCCCTCGGTGCCGTTCCAGGTGAACGAGGCCAGCCGGTCGGTCAGGGCCGAGTCCAGGGTGCGGGGGGACACCGTGCCGTCGAGCGGGTAGACGTCGTGCTCGATGTGGTCGCGCCCCTTCGGCCGGCCGTGGTGGCCGCCGTAACCGGCACCGGCCATGTAGCCGCCGCCCGCGGAGGCGTCGGTGTCCACCGTGTACACCTCGCCGCTCTCGGTGGTGACCTCCACCGTGCCGCCCTTGAGGTCGAGGCCGTCGTCGAAGCGCAGGTCGTGGCGGACGTCCACGATGTCGTCGAGCAGGCCGTTCTCATGCATCACCGCTCCCTCCAGGAGGAGCCGGTCGTGCTGCCGGGTCTCCACGAGCAGGAAGCCGATCGAGCGGTCGGGGAACTGGGCCTGGTACCAGACGTGCAGCCCCTGTCCCCCGGACAGCGTGCGCACACCGCGGGAGCGGTCGCGCTGTCCGTACCAGCCGTCGACCGACCGCTGCCGGCCGTCGATGCTCAGCGTGCCGGAGTAGTAGCCGGACTGGACCAGGTGCGCGAAGGAGGTGGGAGTGGGGCCGTCGTTGTCGACGTTGACCTCGCCGGTCCACGCCGGTGTCCGCGCGTGCCACAGGAGGTCGAACTCCATCCCGGTGGGGTTGGCGCCGAGCACCAGTTTCCAGGTCTTCATCGGCTCGACCACCTGCCAGGAGAACGGCCCGGCGCTCGCGCCGTCGGTGGCGCTCAGCTCGGTGGAGAAACGGACGTTCCGCTGCTCGGTGCCGGTGACCAGCACCGCGAAGCCGTCCACCACGTCCTTGGGCGGATGGACGCCGAGACCGATCAGGACGGACGGCGACGAGGCGTCGACCGGGTGCAGGTTGAACACGAACCGGTCGAAGAACCTGTCCGGGAGGCCGGAGGTGTCCGGCGCCACGAGAGCGTCGTGGAAGGTGTCGTCCGTCATCGGGTCTCCTCGTCGGGTACGGCTTCGGGTGCGGTCTCGGGTGCTGCCTCGGACCCGTCCGCGGGTGCGTCCGGCGGCTCGTCGAGACCGGCGGTCCGGTGCGCGGCCGCCAGGAAGGACTGCACCAGCTTCTGGTCGGCGTAGTACGGATCACCCACACCCCGTACGGTCCGGCGGCGGCTGTACTCGTAGAGCACGGCCAGCTTCCAGAACGCGAGGGCGGTGTACCAGTCCAGGTTCGACAGGTCGCGGCCGGTGCGGTCGGCGTACCGGCCGGCGAGTTCCTCGCGGGTCGGGTATCCCTCTTCGAGCAGCGCGGTGCCCAGGTCCTCCGTCGGCGTCCGCGGGCTGTCCGCCTCCGGTACCGAGGCCAGGAAGTATCCGACGTCGAACAGGGGGTCGCCGATGGTGGCCAGTTCCCAGTCGAGCACCGCGGCGATGCGTCCCGGGGCGTCGGGGGCGAGGACCACGTTCCCGATCCGGTAGTCGTTGTGCACGATCGAGGCGCCCGACTCGGGCGGCACGTGCGCGCCGAGCCAGCGCTCGATGGCGGCGAAGTGCGGCGGCGGAGCGCCGTCCGCGTCGGCGACCAGCCTGCCCATACGGCGCAGGTGGCGGGCGTTGAAGCCCTCCGGGCGGCCCAGGTCGCCGAGACCGGCGGCCTGCCAGTCGATCGCGTGCAGCTCGGCGAGGACGTCGACGAGGGCCTCACCGATCTGCCGCCGGGTCGCGGGGGCGGCGAGCGGCGAGGGGGTCGAGGTGGTCACCACGGGTCCCTCGGCAAAGCTCATGACGTAGAAGGGCACGTCGATCACCTCGCCCGCCTGCGCGGTGGCGAGCACCGCGGGGACGGGCACCGGGGTGTCCCGCAGCGCGTCCACGAGCCGTGCCTCGCGCAGCATGTCGTGGGCTCCGGGCGGCGTCGGCGGTGGCGGCGGGCGGCGTACCACCACGCGGCCGGTGCCGCACTCGTCCGCGCCCGCGCTCTCGTCCGAGCCCGCGGTGTCGGTGTCGGTGTCGCCCGAGACCAGGAAGGTCAGGTTCGAGTGGCCGTCGCCGATCCGGCGGACGTCCAGCTCACCCGTTCCCTCGCACAGGCCGCGCTCGCGCAGGAAACGGGTGAGGGCTTCGAGGCCCTCCGGTGTCCACTCGTCCGTCATGCCGGGACCTCACTTTCCGGTGAACTGGGGCGCGCGCTTCTCTTTGAAGGCCGCCAGCGCCTCGGGCATGTCCTCGGTGCGCGACATCAGCGCCTGCCCCCGGTTCTCCAGCTCCAGCGCGGCGGCGTACGAGGTGATCTCCTGGTTGCGCTGGATGGCGCGCTTGGACATGCGCACTCCGCCCGGCGAGTTGGCGGCGATGAGCCGCGCCATGGCCAGCGCCTCGTCCAGCAGGTTCTCGCTCGGCACCATGCGGTTGGCCAGCCCGATCGTCACGGCCTCCTCGGCGCCGACCAGGCGTCCGGTGAAGCCGATCTCGGCGGCCCGGCCGGGTCCCACGAGACGGCTGAGGTTGTACGACGTGCCCAGTTCGCCCATCGACAGGCCCACCTTGACGAAGGCCGCGCTGAACTTGGCCGTCGGCGCGACGAGACGGATGTCGGCGGCCAGGGCCAGTGCCATGCCGCCGCCCGTGGCCGCGCCGTGCACCGCGGCGATCACCGGGAAGGGCAGGTGCCTGATGGCCTGGATGCCCCCCGTGGCGGTCTCCTGGAACTTGAGGAACTCGCGCACACCCATCGTGGTGATGACCTCGATCTCGTCGAGGTCGAAGCCGGCGCAGAACGCGCGCTCCCCCGTGCCGGTGAGGATCAGCGCTCTGAGTCCGCTGTCCCGCAGGGCGCGGGCGACGGTGTTGTACTCGGTGAACATCCGCACCGTCTGCGAGTTCATCCGCTCCGGGCGGTTCATCCGCAGCACCGCGACGCCGGCGTCCAGCACTTCGAGCGACAGGGTTTCCAGGTCGGGCAGGTCGAGGTCGTGAGCCATGGTGGATCCTTCGGTAGTCGCCGTCGTCAGCCGTCGTCGGTCGCAGTCGGTCGTCGTCGGTCGCCGTCGTGGTCAGCGGCCGGTGAAGACCGGAGCGCGCTTCTCCCTGAAGGCGGCCAGGGCCTCCGGCATGTCCGCGCCCCGGGTGAGCAGCGCCTGTCCCCGGTTCTCCAGCTCCAGGGCGGCGGCGTACGAGGCCGTCTCCAGGTTGGCCTGCAGGGCGCGCTTCGACAGCTGTACGCCGCCCGGTGAGTTGGCCACGATCGACCGGGCCAGCGTCAGGGCGTCGTCCAGGAGGGAGTCCGCGTCGCTGACACTGTTCACCAGGCCGAGGTCGCGTGCCTCGTCGGCGAGGACGAAACGGCCGGTGAAACAGATCTCGCTGGTCGCGGCGGGTCCGATCAGCCGGGTCAGCAGCCAGGACGCGCCCAGGTCGCCTGCGGACAGACCGATGCGTACGAAGGCGGCGTTGAACTTGGCGTCCGGGGAGGCCAGCCGGATGTCGGCGGCCAGCGCGAGCGAGAGACCGCCGCCCGCCGCGGGGCCGTTGACCGCCGCGATGACCGGGACCCGCATGGTGCGCAGCGCCAGCAGCGCACGCGCCGCCCGCTCCTGCTGGTCGAGCATGCCCAGCGCGCCGAGGTGCGGCAGGTCCTCGGCGTCGGCGAGGTCGTAGCCGGCGCAGAACGCCTTGCCCGCCCCGGTGAGGATCACGACCCGGCAGTCGTCCTCGTCGTCGAGCGCGACGGCCACGTTCTCCAGCTCGTCGAACATCGTGTTCGTCATCGCGTTGTAGCGCTGGGGACGGTTCAGGGTGACCACGACGACACCGGGTGAGCGCTCCTCCAGCGTGAGCGTCTCGTACACCGCTTCCAGACTTTTCATCAGTGCTCCTCGGCTCCGTGGCGTTTCGGCTCTGTGGCGTTTGGGTCCTGCTGCTCTTCGGCTCTGCGTGTCGCCGTCCGTGTCGGACCGGGGTGGACCGGGGTCAGCCCGTGCCGGTTACGCGCACGGCTCCGGCCGCCTCCCAGGCGGCGACCGTCCGCTCGGGAACACCCCAGGCGGTGAGCGCCTCCCGGGTGTGCTCGCCGGGCGCGGGCGGGGGGATGTCCACAGTCGCGGGTGTACGGCTGAAGCGGGGCGCCGGGGCGGGCTGGGTGAGCCCGGCGATCTCGACGAAGGATCCGCGTGCCCGGTGGTGCGCGTCCTCGCCCACCTCGTCGGGTTCGAGGACCGGGGTCAGGCAGACGTCCCGGCCCTCGGCGGCGGCCACCCACTCGTCGCGGGTCCGCCGGCGGACCGCCCCGGCGAAGATCTCCTTCATCCGGGGCCACTGCGCGGTGTCGTTCTGCGGGGGCAGCTCGTCGGGTGCGAGCCCGAGCAGGTCGATCAGCTCGGCGTAGAAGTGTGCCTCCATGCCGCCGACCGCGACCCACTTGCCGTCGGCGGTCTCGTAGGCGTCGTAGTAGGGGGCACCGCTGTCCACGATGTTGCTGCCGCGCTCATGCCATACGCCTGTCTGGCGGTAGCCGAAGAAAGCGGTGCCGAGCAGGGCGGCGCCTTCGCTCATGGCCGCGTCGACGACCTGCCCCTTGCCCGAGGCACGGCTCTCCCACAGGGCCGCGAGGACGCCGAACGCCAGCAGCATGCCCCCGCCGCCGAAGTCCCCGACGAGGCTCAGCGGCGGGGTCGGCGCCTGGCCGGCCCGGCCGATCAGCGAGAGGACACCGCTGTGCGCCACGTAGTTGATGTCGTGGCCCACGGTCTGCGCCAGCGGACCGTCCTGGCCGAAGCCGGTCATCCGCCCGTACACCAGCCGGGGGTTGCGGGCGTGACAGTCCTCGGGGCCGATCCCGAGGCGCTCGGTGACGCCGGGCCGGAAACCCTCGATGAGCACGTCGGCCCTCTCCACCAGCGACAGCACCGCTTCCGGACCGTCGGGGTGCTTGAGGTCGACGGCGACGGAGCGCCGTCCCCGGTGCAGCAGTTCGGTGCGGAAGTCCGCGTTGGGGCCGACGAGGGCGGCGCCCCGGGCACGGTCGATCCTGATCACGTCGGCGCCCAGGTCGGCCAGCAGCATGGCGCAGAACGGACCCGGCCCGATACTGCCGATCTCGACGACCTTCATACCTGTCAGTGGACCGGTGAACGATCGTTCCGGCTGGTGCTGCGTCACTGCGTCACTCCCTCGGACCTAGCTCAGATTACATGCCAATGGTCAGTCCGAATACGGTGACGGCGAGAAACTTCGCCCTCAGCGTCGTCGGCCTCCGCAGGTCAGGTACGTACACCGGTCGTCACGGTGGCGATCGTGCACGGTCTGCCGTTCTCGTTCACGGACGTCACCCGCACCACGGCGAAGCTGCGCCCGGCGTGCTCCACCGACGCCCTGAACCGCACGGCCGTGTTCCGCGGCACCGGTCGCACGTAGGCGATGTGGACGGACGCCGTGTCGGACGGTGGCCCTCCCGCGGCCTCCAGCGCGGCGTGCGCCGCCACGTCCGAGGCGCACAGACCGATGCCTCCGTGCAGGTTGCCGAGCGGGTTGACCAGTTCAGGCGTCGCGACCAGTTCCAGCTCGGCGCCGCCGTCCGTGCTCTTGACCTGCGCGTCGAGCAGTTCCAGGAGATCCCTCCGGTCCGTGCCCTGCGCCGGCCCGGCGCTGTCGCTCCCCGGCGACGCGGCGGGCAGCGTCCGTATCCACCGGCCCTGCTGACGGCACACCGCGACGAGCCCGCCTCGCTCGTCGACGACCGAGCCGGAGGAGATCCCGCCGCGGGAATCGGAGTGGGTAACACTCCCCTCGGCGAGAAGCGCGGACCCGTCCATCGGTACCGGCCCGCACAGGTCGATCGAGATCTCGGAGCTGACCGACCAGTGGCCGGCCGGGCGGTCGAGCATGATGGCGTACCCGAGGACGTTGTCGACGAGCACCCCGAGCGCGCCGCCGACCGGGCCGCCCGCCGAACCGGCGCGCGGGGCGTTCAGCCACGGGCCCGTCCGCATGGACGCCGAGACGGTCCTTCCGTCGGCTGCCACGTCGGTGATCGCGAACGATCGTTCAGGTCCGCTGTGCACTACCTGAAGGGGCTGATTCCCGTCGCCCTGCCCGGCGTTCCCGGTCGTCGTCACTGGAGGCAGCCGTCCGTTCTCTCGTGCGACCGCGGAGCCGCGGCGCGTGTCCGTGCTGTCGTCACCCGTACGGGCTGTCGTCGCCTGTCCGGGCTGTGGTCCCCCGTCCTGGGCCGGGCGTTCCGGGGCCGGTCCTCGGAGGTCAGGCGAAATCCGGGCGCCGTTTCTCGATGAAGGCGGTGATTCCTTCCGCGGCCTCGCCGTCCTCGAACAGCGCCTGCTCCTGCGCCGCCTCGAAGGCGAACCCCTGCTGGACCGGCAGGTCGAAGGCCGCGTCGACCGTACGGACGACGGCGAGCTGCGCCGGCAGTGAGGCGCCCGCGGTCAGTTCCGCGGCCAGCGACAGCGCCTCCTCCACGACATCGCCCTCGGTCAGCCGGTCCACCAGGCCGATGGCGAGCGCCTCCGACGCCGGTACCTGCCGGGCGGTGAGCATGATGTCCAGCGCCCGGCCGCGGCCCACCAGTTGGGGCAATCGCTGGGTGCCGCCGGCTCCCGGGATGAGACCGATGCGCACTTCCGGAAGCCCGTATTTCCCCCGAGGGCCGGAGACCCGCAGGGTGCAGGCCATCGCCAGTTCCAGGCCGCCGCCGAGGGCCAGTCCGTCGACCGCCGCGACGGACAGGAACGGCGCCGCGGCGAGGCGGTCGTTGACGGCGCGCATCCGGTCGCCGTACGCCGTGAACGACTCGGCGTCGATCTTCGAGAGGTGCTTGATGTCCGCGCCCGCCGCGAAGAAGCCGTCGAGGGCCGAGGAGACGACCATGACCTTGACGTCCCCGGCCTTCTCGGCCGCGTCGATCGCCGCGTGCATCCCGTCGAGGATCGCGGGACCGAGGGCGTTGGCCGGCGGACGTGCCAGCGTCACATGGACGATCCCCGGCGCTTCCTTCTTCCAGGTGACGACCTCTGTGGGGTCCTCGGACACGTTCCGTCCGGACACGTTCCGCTCGGCCATCGCTTCCTCACTTGTCGGTGACTTGTCGGTACGGGTACTGCGCGGTACCGCGGTTCGGATCGGGTGCTCTCGGGGACCGCGTTCACGATGTTCCGGCTCAGGCCATGGTGAGTCCGCCGCTCACCGACAGGGTCTGGCCGGTGATGAAGCCGGCGGCGTCGGAGGCGAAGAAGGCGACGGCGGGGCCGATGTCCTCAGGGGTGCCGAGCCGCTTCATCGGCACGGCCCGGGTCATACCGGCGATGACCTTCTCGGCGTTCTGCCCGGCTCCGTCGACGAACTTGCGCAGGGCCGGGGTGTCCGTCGGACCGGGGCAGACGCTGTTGGCGGTGACGCCCTTGGTGGCCACCTCGCGGGCCAGGGTCTTGGTGAAGGCGATGATGCCGCCCTTGGACCCGGAGTAGACGGCCTCCAGCGAGGAGCCCACCCGGCCCGCGTCGGAGCCGATGTTGACGATCCTGCCGAAGCCGCGCTCGATCATGCCGGGCGCGATCGCCTTGACGACCCGCAGCGCGCCCTTGAAGTTGATGTCGAGGATCTTGTCCCAGAACTCCTCGGTGGTGTCGACGAAGGACATGAAGTCGTCCCAGCCTGCGTTGTTGACGACGACCTCGATCGGGCCGAGCTCCTCCTCCACCGTGCGCACGGCGGCCTGTACCGAGGCGGTGCTCGTGACATCGACCTCGACGGCGATGGCCGTGCCGCCCGCGCCGTTGATCTCCTTGGCGGTCTGTGTCCCGGTCTCAAGGTTCATGTCGGCGACGGCCACCTTGAACCCCTGCGCCCCGAGTGTGGTGGCGATGCCCTTGCCGATGCCCTGGGCGCCTCCGGTGACGAAGGCGACGCGGTTGCTCATAGCGAACTCTCCTGTAGGCCTGGTGGTTCAGTCGGGCGGGTGTCGTGCTCGGTCGAGGTGTCGGGCTGGTTCGAGGTGTCGTGCTGGTTCGAGGCGTCGGGCTGGTTCGAATGTCGTACGTGATCCGGGCGCCGTGCCTCAGCTCGCCGCCAGGTCCCAGTGAACGGGGCCCGCGACGATCGAGTGGCTGGTGAGCTTGCGACCCAGGGTGCCCTGTGCCGCACGCGCGGCCTCGATGATCTTCTCCAGGTCGAGGCCGGTCTCGACGCCCATCTCGTGGAACATGCTCACGAGGTCCTCGGTGGCGATGTTGCCGGTGGAGCCGGCCGGGACCGGGCAGCCGCCGAGTTCGCCGAAGCTCGACTCGAAGCTGGTACAGCCCGCCTCCAGTGCGGCGTAGGCGTTGGCCAGCCCCTGGCCTCGGGTGTTGTGGAAGTGGGCGGTCAGTTCGACCCGCGGCAGCCGCTCCCGGGCGGCGGTGAAGAACCGTGAGACGTAGGCCGGGTTCGCCATGCCGGTGGTGTCCCCGAAGCCGATCTCGGTGGCCCCGGCCCCGGCGAACTCCTCGGCGAGGTCCAGGACCCGGTCCATGGACACCTTGCCCTCGTAGGGGCAGCCGAACGAGGTCGCGATCACCGCGCAGAACTTCAGCCCCTCGGCGGTGACACGCTCACCCATCACCTTCACGTCCGCCATGGTCTCTTCGACGGTCCGGTTGATGTTCTTCCTGTTGTGGGTCTGGGACGCGCTGACGAACAGGGTGGCGGCCTCGAACAGGTCGCGTACCTTCAGCGCGTTGTCGAGTCCCTTGCTGTTGGGGATCAGCACCATCCGCTCGACCTCGTCGGGCAGGTCGATGCCCTTCAGCACCTCGACGCCGTCGGCGAGCTGCGGGATGACGTCCGGCCGGACGAAGCTCGCCACCTCGATCCGGGTGAACCCGGCCCGCCCGAGCGCGTTGATCAGCCGGATCTTGTCGGCGGTCCCGATCGTCTCCGGTTCGTTCTGGAACCCGTCACGCGGCCCGACCTCCCGCATGCGTACGCGACGGGTCTCGTCCGGAGTGCGGTTGTCCTGCGTCATCCCGACACCTCCTGCGTCATCTCGATGTCTCCTGCCTCCATGGGGCGACCTGCCCGTCATCGCGCCGCCTCCGGCTCCGTGAGGCTTCTCGTCAGCGCCTCCCTGTGCTGGGGCGCGGCCACCTCGATCAGCCGGCGGGCCCGCTGTGCCACGGTGCAGCCGGTGAGCGTGGCGACACCGTGCTCGGTGACGACCGCGTCGACGTCCACGCGTCCGGTGGTGACGACACCGCCGTGCAGCGCCGGTGTGATGGTGGACCGCCCGCCCGACTCCGAACGCAGCGCGATGACCGACCGCGCGCCGGTCAGGGACGCGGCCCGGCTGAAGTCGACCTGGCCGCCCACCGCGCCGATGTGCACGCCCCTGCGCAGTTCGGCGCCGGCCTGTCCCAACAGGTCGATCTCGATGGCCGAGTTGACGGACACCAGCGAGCGCAGCCGGGACAGGACCGCCGGGGAGTGGGTGTAGGCGGCGGACCGGAACTCGACGGGGAACTCGTGCAGCCGGTCGTACATCGAGGTGCTGCCCAGGGCCGCGCCCGTGATGACGAGTCCGGGGTCGATCTCCTTGCGGGCACCGGTCGCCACGCCCTTCTCGATCAGGGTCAGTACGCCGTCGGTGATCATCCCGGTGTGGAACCCCAGGTCGACGTGGCCCGACAACGAGGCGAGCACGGCGTTGGGCAGTGAACCGACGCCCAGTTGCACGGTGTCGCCGTCCTCGACGAGCCCCGCGACGTACTCCGCGATGGCGTGCTCGACCGGGTCCGGTGCGCGGGACGGCGCCTGGCGCAGCGGACGGTCGGTCTCGACTGTGGCCGCGAAGGCGCTCAGCGGCAGCCGTTCGGTGCCGGTGGTCCGTGGCATGCGGTGGTTGATCTCGGCGATGAGGGTGGGCGTGTGACGCAGGGCGTCGGCGACGTACTCGACACCGATGCCCAGCGAGACCAGGCCGTTCCCGTCCGGCGGGGAGACCTGCAGCAGCCCCACGTCGCAGGGCAGTGCGCGCCGGGCGAAGAGCCGCGGCAGCGCCGAGTAGTGACAGGGCACCACCTCAAGGCGTCCCTGGGCGCTCAGCCCGCGCAGTCGGCCGAGGGCGCCGTAGGACGACACGGTGAGGTTGTCGGGCAACGGCACCTCGCCGGACAGTCGCTCGTTCCAGGTGAGTCCGGCGAAGGCGCGTACCGGACCGATGCTGTCGACCTGGTCGAGCAGGGCGTCGACCAGGGGTTCGGGTTCCGCGCTCCCCTGGCCCCACCAGACGCCGTCGCCGGCCCGGACGTACGGGCTGAGGTCGAGCATCAGCCGACCCGCTGGACGAGGGTCGCGGTGCCGAGGCCGCCGCCGCAGCACATGGTGACGAGGCCTGTTTCGGCATCCCTGCGTTCCATCTCGGCGAGGAGCGTGCCGAACAGGCGGGAGCCGGTGGCGCCGACGGGGTGGCCGAGGGCGATCGCCCCTCCGTTGACGTTGACCCGGTCCATGTCCGGTCGCAGTTCCCGTTCCCAGGCCAGGACGACGGAGCCGAACGCCTCGTTGATCTCGATCAGGTCGATGTCGTCGATCGTCATGCCGTTGCGTTCGAGCAGTTTGCGGGTCGCGGGGATCGGTCCGGTGAGCATGATGACCGGGTCGACGCCGACGGTGGTCTGGTCGAGGACGCGGGCGCGGGGGCGCAGACCGTGGCGGTCGGCCGCCTCGCGGGAGGCGAGCAGGACCCCGGCCGCGCCGTCGCAGATCGGGGAGGAGGTGCCGGCGGTGATCCGGCCGTCGTTCTCCCGGAAGACGGTCCTGAGCGCCGCCAGTCCTTCGGCGGAGGTGCCGGGACGGATGGTCTGGTCGCTGATCCGCTTCTCGCCGTCGAGTTCGAGCGGGATCATCTCCCGGTCGAAGCGTCCGGCGGCGACCGCCTCGGCGGCCAGCCGGTGCGAGCGCACCGCGAACTCGTCCATCTCGCCACGGGAGATGTCCCAGCGCTCGGCGATCAGCTCGGCGCTCTCGCCCTGCGGTACGAAGTCGTAGAGCGCGCGGAGTTCGGCGGGCCAGGGATCGCCGTACAGCTCGGAGATCCTGGCCGGGGAGTTCATGGGTACGTGTCCCATGTGCTCGACACCCCCCGCGAGGACCACGTCGTGGGTGCCGGAGGAGATCAGGGCGGCCGCCATCTCCACCGCGGTCTGGGCGGAGCCGCAGCGCCGGTCGAGGACGGTCGCGGGCACCTCTGCCGGATAGCCGGCCTGCAGCCAGGCGTTGCGGGCGATGTTGCGGGACTGCTCGCCGAACGGCGCCGTGCAGCCGACGACCAGGTCTTCGACGACGTCCGGCGCGAGGCCCGTGCTCTCCAGCAGGGCGGTGTAGACGGCGCCGAGCATCTCGTTGGGGTGGGTGTCGCGGAACCAGCCGCGTTCGGGGTGCGATCGGCCCATCGGGGTGCGCAGTGCCTCGACGATCAGCGCCTCGCGGCCGGTGTCGAGGAAGGGGTTCTTCGGCATCAGATGACCGTCCCACCGTCGACCGGCAGGACCTGGCCGGTGATGTAGGACGCCGCGTCGGAGGCGAAGAACACGAAGCTGCCGGCGATCTCCTCGGGCTGCGCCCAGCGTCCGAGCGGGATACGGGCCAGGGTGACCGCGGCGAGCTTCTCGTTGCCTCGGATGTTCTCCGTCATCGCGGTCGCGGCGAGCGGGGCCAGTGCGTTGACCGTGATCTGCTTCCTCGCCAGCTCCTTGGCCAGGGACTTGGTGATGCCCACGACGGCGGCCTTGGCCGCGCCGTAGTTGACCTGGCCGATCGTGCCGACCAGGCCGGCGGCCGAGGTGACGTTGATGATGCGGCCGGTGCCGTCCGTGGCGAGATGGCCGAGCGCCGCCTGGCTGACGGTGAAGGTGCCGCCGACGTGGATGCCGAGCACGAGGTCGAACTGGTCGGACGTCATCTTCGGGAACATCGCGGGCGCGACAGCGCCGGCGTTGTTGACCAGGATGTTGAGTACGCCGCCGCCCAGGTTCGCGGCCTGCTGGACGGCCTCGGCGGCCTGCCCGGCATCGCGGACGTCCAGGACCGCCGACTCGGCCCGGCCGCCGGCGTCCACGATCCGGCGGACGACCGCCTCGGCGGCGTCCTTGTCGATGTCGGTGACGACGACGGCCGCGCCCGCCGCCGCGTACGCCTCGGCGACGGCGGCTCCTATGCCGGCGCCGGCGCCGGTGACGAGGGCGGATCGCCCCTGCAGAGAGAACATCAGTAGCTCCTGGGAAGTCCGAGGACGTGCTCGCCGAGGAAGTTCAGGACCATCTCCTGGCTGAGCGGGGCGATCCGGGTCAGCCGTGCCTCACGGAAGTACCGGGCGACGTGGTACTCCTCGGAGTAACCCATGCCGCCGTGGGTCTGCAGCGCGCGGTCGGCGGCCTGGAAACCGGCGTCCGCGCACAGGTACTTGGCGGTGTTGGCCTCGCGCGCGCACTGTTTGCCCTGGTCGTAGAGCCAGGTCGCCTTGCGCAGGACGAGTTCCGCGGCGTCGAGGTGGGCGAGCGAGTCGGCGAGCGGGAACTGCAGTCCCTGGTTCATGCCGATGGGCCGGCCGAAGACCTCGCGCTCGTTGCCGTACCGGACCGCGCGGCGCAGGGCGGCGCGGCCGATGCCGAGGGCTTCCGCCGCCACCAGCATCCGCTCGGGGTTGAGGCCGTCGAGGATGTACTTGAAGCCCTGGCCTTCTTCGCCGATCCGGTGGGCGGCGGGGACGCGCAGGTCGTCGATGAAGAGTTCGTTCGAGGTGACCGCGTTGCGGCCCATCTTGCCGATGGGCCGGATGTCGACGTGGTCGCGGTCGAGGTCGGTGAGGAAGAGCGTCAGTCCGTCGGTCTTCTTCGGGGAGTCCTCGAACTTCGCGGTCCGGGTCAGCAGCAGGACCTTCTCCGACTCCATGGCCTTGGAGATCCACACCTTGCGGCCGTTGACGACGTAGTCGGAGCCGTCGCGCTTCGCGAAGGTGGTGATGCGGGTGGTGTCGAGCCCGGCTCCGGGCTCGGTGACCCCGAAGCACACATGGAGGTCGCCGTCGACGATGCGGGGAAGGTTCTCCTCCTTCATCTCCTTGGAGCCGTGCTTGATCACCGGGTGCATGCCGAAGATCGACAGATGCATCGAGCTGGCGCCGTTCATGCCCGCGCCGGACGCGGCGACCTCTTCGAGGAGGAGGGAGGCCTCGGTGATGCCGAAACCGTGGCCGCCGTACTCCTCCGGGGTCGTGATGCCGAGCCAGCCGCCGTCGGCGAAGGCCCGGTAGAACTCCGTGGGGAACTCGTGGGCCGAGTCCTTCTCCATCCAGTACTGGTCGTCGAACCTGCCGGCCAGCTCACGGACCGCTTTCCGGATGGTCAGCTGGTCCTCGGTGAGCTCGAAGTCCACGGTGCCCACGTCCTTTCCGGAACTAATTGGAATGACTATAACAAAGGCCTGACCATTAAACGAGAGTTTCGACGGCCCTCCCGCGAGCCCTCACACGGGCCTTCACACCAGGGCGAGACCGTCCGCGATGCGTTCGTTCCAGACCGCCGGAACACCGAACAGCTGCTCGTCGAGCTTGGCCCGCTTGTAGTAGAGGTGCAGGTCGTGCTCCCACGTGTAGCCGATCGCGCCGTGCAGGGTGAGCGCGCTGTCGGCGCCGCGCGCCCCTTCGGCGGTGACCTGGGCCTTGACCGCCGCCGCGTGCAGCAGCGCCTGCGCATGGCCGCTCTCCACCGACGCGGCGGCGAAGTAGATCGCCGAGCGGGCCGCCTCGACACCGACGAGCATGTCGGCGGCCGCGTGCTTGACCGCCTGGAACGAGCCGATCGGCACCCCGAACTGGTGACGCTGCTTGCTGTACTCCACGGCAAGGTCGAGCATGCGCTCGGTGGCACCCAGCGAGTCGGCGGCCACCAGGACGGCCGCGCGGGCGGACGCCTGCCGGAGCACCTCGGCCGCGTCGACGTCCAGCGGCACGGACGGTACGCGGTCGAGCGTCACGTCGGCGACCGACCGGGAGCGGTCGAGGAGCGGCCGGGCCCCAATACCGATCCCGGGGGCGCTCGCGTCGACGAGCCGCAGCCGCTTCGCGTCCCCCTCCCCCACCGGTACGACGAACCGGGCGGCCGAGTCACCGGCCAGCACCCGGGGCGCCCTGCCGGTAAGGACGCCCTCGCCGTCCGACCACAGCGTGGGCGCCTCGTCGGGCACGGTCTCGGCCGGTACCAGCAGCGCCACCGTGTCGCCGGCCGACGCCGCGCCGGCCAGGTCAGGGCGTCCCGCCAGGGCGGGCAGCGCGAGGGCCGTGGCCAGCCAGGCGGCCGACGGAGCCGCGGCGCGGGCGAGTTCCTCGGCGGTCAGCGCCAACTCGACGAGGCCGCCGCCCTGGCCGCCCAGTTCCTCGGCGAGCCCGACCCCGGCCCAGCCCGCGTCCACGAAGCGCGACTCGAAGACGGAGTCGTCCTCGTCGTCGAGCCACCCGCGCACCACGTCCGAGGGCGCCACGTCGGTGAGCCAGTCCCGGAGCGTCCTCCGGTACGCGTCCTGCTCGTCGGTCAGTTCCCACTGCATCGCATGTCCTCTTCCTCTACCTGTTGCGGCCAGGGGCTCACCCGAGGGCCTTGACCTGTGCGCGGATCTCGTCGACCGCCTCCGGGTTCTCCGCGCCGGAGAGGTCGCCGGGGTCCGCGTCGAGCACCGCCGCCCGGACCGCGCGGCGCCTGCCGGACGGTGAGGACGAGGACGAGGGCGACAGCGGCCCGGAGACGCGGCGGGTGTCGGAGCGGGCAGCGGGGGTGCTGCGGTTCAGCGAGGAACGCGACCCGGCCGCGCTCACGCAGTTCGTGCAGCTGCGCGTCATCGACCCCGAAGGCGCCTACTGGTTGCGCGGCATCGAGGCCGCCACGCGGTGGCTGCGCGAGACCGGCAGCAGCGAGCTGCGGGTGCCGTACGCGTACGTCACACCGGAAGCCTGGGGATCCGCCGGCTCGCATCCCTTGGGAGTCTGGGTGGCGGATCAGCGCCGCTACTACGTGGCCGGGTCGCTGGAGGCTTCGCGCGTCACGGAGCTGGAGAAGGCTGGCATGGTCTGGTCCGTGCACGCGTCCGCGTGGGATGCCGGGTTGGAGGTCGCCCGCTCGTACGCGGCCGTCTACGGGCACTGCCTGCCTGCCGCGTCGGTCGTCTGGGAGTCGTTCCCGCTGGGGACCTGGATGAAGAATCAGCGCGCGGCGGCCCGGAAGGCGGCGGAGAACGCCGTACGGCGGACGGCCGGGGAAACGGGCGTCCCGTATGCCGGGGAGCTCTCAGAAGCCCGCCAGGAGGCGCTCGCGGAGATCGACCCCGGGTGGTCCCCAGCGTGGGAGATCGGCTGGCAGCGCTGCTACCGGCTCACCCTCGCCCACGTGAAGGCCGACGGCGTCTTCCCTGTCGCGGCCGGCGGCAGCGAGCTGGTCGTCCAGGGCGAAGACCTCGGAGCCTGGATCATCGGACAGCGGGCGGGATGGGACCGGCTGATGCCCGCACAGCAGTACCTGCTGGAGACCCTCGGCATCGAGGCACCCGCCGACGGTGAGGTGGTGGTGCCGGTACGGCGGTCACAGGACGAACGCTGGAACACCAACCTGGCGGCTGTAAAGCAGTTCCGTGACCGTGAGGGGCACGTGCGTGTTCCGCGGAAGGCGGTCGAGACCGTGGACGGGGTGCCGTTCAAGATCGGCGCGTTCCTCGACAACGCCCGCCGCCGGGCCGGAAAGCTGTCTGCGGAGCGGCGCTCGGAGCTGGCCGTGCTCGGTCTGGAGTGGGCCGTGCTGAAGGGTGGGGCGTGATGTGGGCTGCGCTGACGTCCCCGGAGGCTGCGGCGGCAGCGATAACGCTGGTGGGCGCCCTTCTGGCCGCCTACTGGGGTGGCCGTGCGGGTGGAAGGGGCGCGGTGGCCGCCGCGCAGACACAGAACCAGGGAATGGCGGACCAAGGCGCTATCAACGCACGTCGCGTGGTCTATGCGGAGTTCGCCCGCGATGCCCGTGCCTTGGCGGACGGGGTGCACCAGTACGTCATGGCTGCGGGGCCTGACCTGGATGCCGACACGGCGGCCTATATCCAGGTGTTGGACCTGGCGCGGTGGTCGTATGACGTGGTGTCGATTGAGGGCCCGCGGTCTGTCGGGAGGCGGCCAAGCTGTTCATCGACCAGGCTGTGACATGCCGGGTGAGGGAAAGCTGGCACTCCAGTGTCGTGGCCGCGTTCAACAAACTGGACGCGTTGAGGCTGACCGATGACGGCGATCAGTTACGCGCGGTCCTAGCTATGGAACAGGAGATGGGTCGGATCCGGCGCGCGATCCGGGCTCTGCCGCAGGGTTGGCGCGGGCAGGTGCGGGGGTGGGCACGGAATGCCTCTACCGACCTGCGGGCGCTCTGGCAGGAGGAGCGCGACAGATCGCCCGAGGGCGCGCCTACTTTTGAGGACGTGGCCACGCTGGTCGGCCTGCTCAGGAATCATGACGGCCCCGCCGCGCCGCTGAATGCCGCCGTCCAGGCCGGTTACCTGACCTCTCAGGACGCCACAAAGATCAGCACGTACGCGGTGACGTGGGCCGAGGAAGATGATCCTCGGGAAAGAGTATCGCGCGGGCTGCGGCCCATGCAGGACGCACTGGATGCGTTCGTGAGGAAGGCGAACCGAGTCCTCCACCCGGAGGAGTCTGAAGAGGACTCCGGGGAAGCCTAAGCACTGCCCCACCCCATTGACCTCCCGCACCGACGCCGTGCGGAGCAGCAGCGCCGACGGTGTCGGAGGCGGGGCCGGGTCGATGGCTATCGGGGTACGGGCCAAGGACCAGCGGGCGGCCGGGGAAACGGGCGTCCCGTACGCCGGAGAGCTCTTTGTGGATAGCAGTCGGCGCCGGGCCGTCAAACTCAGCCCCGAACGACGCGCGGCGCTCGGTGAGTCGGGAATGCGCTGATAGACATGGAGGGCATGCACTCCCGTATCGCATGAGGTGCCCGGTCCTTCCTAGTCCCGATGCCGGTACATCGAGATCGAGGTCGAGTAGTTCTTCTTGCACCTCAGAGATCGTGTGCTTGAGTCTGCAGGGTCTTGCGCGTGGAGAAGTCTGTTTTCGGGGCCTAGCAGCGACACCTCATGGCGAACTGGTAATTGGTTTGCGTCACGCTCTGACGTCATCTTCAACGACCGCCACGCCACGACGGGGATTCGTACGAAATCCGCCAACCAATGACGCTAAGTCGACATGCCTTGCCCGGTTCCTCGACGACAATGAGGGGGACGGCTGAGCCCTCTCGGAGCTGCTTTCCTTCCGCGTCACGTGGACGGAAGGAGGTGAGTACATGCCAGGGAGGGAGAAGCAGCCGCCGGACTGGGCGTTTTGGTCCCTTGTCGTCGCAGTCTTCCAGGTGGCACTGGAAGTGGCTTCAAGGTGCGCCTAGTTCAGCGGCCTGCTCCGTCTGTGGGGCCGACCATCCAGGTCGGCCCCTTTCCATGCCTCCACGGTAACGGCTTGGGCATGGCATTGCCATGCTGTCCCCGCCATTCACTACTGTCGTGAACTGGTTGTCTGCCACTGTTGGGGCGTGAATCAGCTGGACGAGATCGGCGCCTCATGCACCCGTTCATGGTCAGAAAACGCCAGTGGAGAGATGCCGGTGCCCGGCATCAGTCGGTCGGTCTCCGAGCCCGAATTGCTCTCGTGGGGAGCACCATCGGCAGTAGGGGTCCGTGCGGGAGTTGACGAGGTCGCGGGTGCGGGAGCGGGGCTGGTGGAGGACGCTGGCGTGGTCGAGGTCGTCGTCGTGGAGGCAGCTGACGGCGTGCATGAAGTGGTTGACGGCTTCGGCCGCAGCGAGTGCGTTGAGAGGCAAGACGCTGGCGGCTGGTGTGCTGGGGACGTACTGTGCGGCGGCCCGGTCGGTGGAAGCGTGCATGTCGATGGCGAGGTCGGTGGGATCGATCAGTCCGTCGCACCACAAGCAGCCGGTACCGGGGAGAAGGAGTCGGCTGACGGCGTGGATTTGTCCGACTGTTCCGTCTCGTACTGGGATCTTTACGCCGACCTGGGTGGCGGGGATGAGGAGTTGCTGCACGGCGGCGTTGGTGAAGTGGCGGGCGGCCGCGCCGTCGGCTGCGAGGAAGAGCCAGTCGCATGCGCGCAGTTCGGCTTGGGCGTGGGGTTGTTCGACGCGTTCGGTGAGAACGGTGAGAGCGATGTCTGGCTGTGCTTGCTTGGCCAGTCGGCTGGCCAGGGCGGTCTTGGGGTGGCCGATGTCAGCTGCGGTGGCGCCGGCGAGGCGGGGCAGGTTGCTCTCGGCGACGGTGTCGTCGTCGATAAGGACCAGGTGGCCGACACCGAGGCGTGCAAGGTATTCAGTGATCAGGTTGCCGACTCCGCCCAGGCCGATATGGCGACCTTCATGGCCTGGAAGGTCTGCTGTCCGAGGTCGCCGAAGATGCGTACCTGACGGTTGTACAAGGTGGGGCTGCTGTCTGAGGTGTTGGCTGCAGCGGGTCCGGAACGTAGGCGCAGGAGGTTGTTGGCGGGGATGACGACTTCAGTGAGGTCGGTGCGGGTGCCGTTGGGGTACCAGAGGTCACCGGCTGCGGCCTGGGGTGTGAGGACGAGTCCGCACACGGGGGTGTTGCTGATCTGGGTCAGGGTGGGGTAGCTGCGTTCGTGACTGGCCAGGTCGGTGGGCGAGAACTGCACGCGGGTGGTGCCGCCGTGGTTGTGGACGGCGATGTAGGCGAGGTGTTCGTCGCGGGCGCGCAGGATGTTGTCGCGGACGAAGGCGGCGGAAAGGGCGTGGTGGCCGGTGGTGCCGGGCCCGTAGTCGATGTCGTCACGGGCAAGGATCAGTTCGCGGGCCAGGAATCGAGGGCCTCGGGGTCCGTGGGTCCATCCGGCGAGGAGGGCAGCGCCGTGGGCCGCGTGGTCGCCGGGGAAGAGGTGATCGGTCAGTTGCTGCCAGAGTCGAGCGGGCACGGTCAGGCTGGCTCCAGCGGCGGGCGGGTTCACTGCTCGATGAGCAATGCCAGGATCATCCTCAATGCCTTGTTCACGGGAGTGTCGACCGCGGGGTTTCGCTGGTTGGATCGGCGGGAGATCTGCAGGGCCGGCTCGCTGGGGCGCCCCTGCCAGGTGACGGGCTGGATCGCCTGACCGTGCGGTTGGCCGTCGGTGCGGTTGAGCATGCCGGTGTAGTGGGGGTAGATGTCCGCGTCAGGGTGGGCAGCGGAAATCTGGAAGCCGAGCCAGGTTTGTGCGGGGGTATAAGCGGGGCCGACGGTCAGATCGCTGATGACGGCGTAGACGCCTCCGGACCCGTCAGGTGTGGTGGTGACGGTGTCCGCCCCGAAGTGCGCACGCAGCTCGGTGAGAGCTGTATCGATCGGGGCGGACGTCGCCGGGTGCGTGGTCACGAGTTGTCGTCCGGAGGAACGGCGAGGAACTCGAGGTTGCGGTGGATCCCGACGGTGTCGGTGTCCCCGACGATGTTGTAGCGGTGACCGTGCTTGACGGAGAGTTGGAAGCCGGTGTCGATAGGCAGGCCCTGCGCGGCGGCCGCCTGCTTGATCTCCAGACCGGTCATCTCCCGCTCGGGCAGTTGGACCGTCTGGTTGTTGATGCTCACCGGGATCGTGCGCGGCGGCGGCGTTCGGGCGTCGCGGCGCTGCCACACCTCGATGCCGTCGCCATTGACGAGGACGTCGGTGAGCGTCTGCCACGCGCGGTGGCCACACCGCCACCGCACCGCCCCCAGCGGCCCTTCGGCCTGGAGGCGGGGAAGGATCGTGTACAAGCAGCGGGATCGCGTCGCTGCAGTCGCGGTACCCGTCGCCTCGCTCCCCCGACGGGCCGCCCACGGGCTCCCCAGCGGCCAGACCAGAGCTCCCGGATGAGGTCCAGGACGCGGTTCATGCAGTTGTCCATGCCGAGGGCAACGAACTGGCGGTCATCGCCCTCCACAGCCTCACCCACGACCTCCGTGCGGCCCGAACACTGATTGCGGACATGGCCAACCGGCATCAACTGGCTGCCGGCGCCTCCGACCCCGCGCCGCTGGACATGACCGCCACCGCGTGGACCGAAGCAGGCAACGCACGACACCGTGCAACCGCCGGAGCCCTGGCCTCCACAGCCACCTCCCTGGGACCGCACGGGCTCCTCCACACCGTGCCCGCCGACCGGCTCACCACCTGGGCCACCGCCATCCTCACCCCCCTCAACCGAGAACAGCACCGGACACTGGAGGCCTACCTGCGCTCCGGATCCGCCCACACCACCGCAGCCGTGCTCGGCACCTCCGAAGGCACCGTCCGCACCCGGCTGCGCGCGATCAGCACACGCCTGGCCGCCGAACTCGACCACCCCACCATCCAGGCACAACTCCTGCTCGCCCTACGAGCCCCCACCACTCCCACAGGGGCCGACTTGTCCGCACCCCTTGGCCCCGAACCCCCGATACCCGCCGAACTGCTCGACCCCGACAAGGCTCAGCGCTGGGCCTCGGCCCTTCTCAAACCACTGGACCAGCCGCTGCGTATCGCCCTGCGCTGCTGGCTCAACCACCGCGGCCGCACCGCCCCCGCCGCCACCGAACTCGGCCTCAGCCGCAGCACCCTCACCCACTGGCTCAACCGATGCAGCCAAACACTCTCCCTCGACCTGGCTTCCGCAACCGTACGGACAGAACTCCACCTCGCCATCGAGACGACGGCCCCACACACACGACACACCCACCCAACTGCCGCGACGAGGAGGGAGAACCTACCGAGGGGCATAGAAGACGGACCTCCTTTTCCCGTCGGCGGTCATCCCACATGCGGACATTCCATTTCGCCGGAACTTCGCCCAAGAAGCCGGAAGTCCGCGCAGCGGTGGCGTCGGACCTATGGACTCGTGCCCCCAGCGCTCTCACGGTTTGACAGATCGCATGAGGAGTCAGTGGGTGCTGCTAGAACTACTGCTGCGTGCGGTATCCCGGCCACATCATCTGACAGGAGCGATCTGGATGAAGTGTTTCGACAACCACCTGGAAGAGTTGTTCGGTCTTCCGGCTCTGCTCTTTCCCCAGACCGGAGAAGCTGCCGGGACCGTGAAGCCCGGCGCCGTGGCCTGGCGGATCGGCTACCCGCGGTGGGAGGTCGACGAAGAGCTGTGGAACGAGACCTTCGACCGCTTCTGCGCCGAAATTGACGTCACGCAGGTCCGGGCCCTGATCGCCGGCAACTGGGAGGACATGGAGGACACCGACTCCTCGGAAGTCGTCGCAGCTCTGCTGGCGGCACGTGAGCAGTTACCCGCGCTGCGGGCGCTGTTCCTCGGCGACATCACCGAGGAAGAGTGCAAGTTCAGCCGGATCCACCAGAGCGATGTCTCACCCCTGCTGGCTGCCTTTCCCGCGCTGGAGGAGTTCGGCATGCGCGCCGGGGTGCGCGACGATCAGGGACAGACCGGCGGGACGCTGCAGTTTCCCGCCCTGCGCCATGACGCTCTGCGCAGGCTCGTCGTGCAGAGCTGCGAACTGCCCTACGACATCGTCCGCGGCGTGGCAGCGAGCGACCTGCCTGCGCTGGAGCATCTCGAACTGTGGCTGGGCAGCGAGGAATACGGATTTCGCTGCGAGGTCACCGATCTGGAAGACATCCTCTCCGGTACCCGGCTGCCCCGGCTGCGGCACCTGGCCCTGACCAACAGCGACCTGCAGGACGACATCGCCACCGCAGTCGCCTCCGCCCCGGTAGTCGCCCAACTTGAGGTCCTCGACCTGTCCAAAGGCACCCTGGGCGACGAAGGCGCCGCAGCCCTCCTCTCCGGCCAGCCCCTCACCCACCTCAAACAACTCGACCTCCACCACAACTTCATCAGCAAACCATTCCGGCAACGCCTACGCGAAACACTCGAACCCGCAGGCGTCCACGTGAACCTCGGAACCGAAAAATCCGACAAAGACGAAAAAAACATCCACGAAGACCGCTACATCTGCCTGGGCGCCCTCACCCACTGGTGACACCCCAGAACGACCCACCGACCGGCCTTCAAACAGCGCCACACTGCAGACTTCCCCACTGTGATGTGTCTTCACATGTCCGCCCACACCCCCACCCGTGAGAAACGATCTTGAGGCGTGCGAAAAGCACCGAGCGCGCAGCTTCTGCTGGTGCTCTGTGATCAACTCGTCTCCTCGGTGCAATCCGCGTCGAGGGTCTCTCGCGCAACGGCCCACGTCGGCTGGAAGTACCCGGTGAAGGGCTTTCGGTGATGTAGGCGCCCGCGTGGATGTGCAGCCCGTCGAGGTCGCCGTTGGAGCACCGCTCGCCGGAGCGGGCTTCGGCGAGCGGTGCCCAGAGGGTGGACCACGGCAGGCCCGCACCCTGGGCGCAGGCGAGCGGGCGCAGGAAGCGTTCAGCCTTGGAACGTTGGGAGCCGAAGCGGTCGAGGAAGGTGGCGAATGCCTCTCCTGCATCGCTGGGAAGGCGTTCACGCCAGTCCGGCAGGGAGGTGTCGATCGGTCGGCAGCCGGTCGCCCGGCACCAGTACGCCCAACTGCAGGGCCTGCTTGGCCTGCTTGGCCTGCTTGGCCTGCTTGGCCTGTTGCACGATCTGCTGGAAGGCAGGGACTCAGTTTCGCCTGTCGATGCGGAACTCCGTGACTAGCACCACCACTTCACACCTCGATTAACGGAGCGGTGGTGGAGGAGGAGTGTGCCGGGGGGGTGTCAACGGCCGCCGGAGGGGCCTCCCAGGCAGGGTTTCGGCCGTAGGGGCGCCCCGGCTTCGTGTTCATCCCGGGATGCCGAACCCAGGCACGCCGGTTCCCCACTACTCCACCTGACGATCCGCTGAAGGAGCACAACAGCCTTCTGCACACCGGGGCCTGCGGTTCTCATCCCAGAGTCACCCTGCGGAACCTGGCCAGAGACACCAGCATGAAGGCCATTGTGATGAGGCAGGCACAGCCAAGGGCGTAAGGCAGTGCGTGGACCACGGGCCAGGCGGTACTGACCGGGATGCCGCCGGGTGGCGGGTTTCCGAAGAGCTGACGCACGGCTGTCGCCGTCGCTGAGACAGGGTTCCATTCCGCCACGGTGCGCAACGGTCCGGGCATGGTGTGGGTGGAGACGAACGCCGACGACACGAAGGTGACAGGGAAGAGCCAGATGAGGCCGGCACTCTGGGCCACTTCGACGCTGCGGGCGAGGAGCCCGATCGCTGCTCCGACCCAGGACATGGCGAAGGCGAAGAACAGGATCAGGAGAAAGCCGACGAGCGCGTCGGTGACGGAGGCGTGTATGCGCCAGCCGACCAGCAGGCCGCACAGCGAGGTGACGATCAGGGTGACGCTGCTCATGGTCAGGTCCGACAGGGTTCGGCCCAGGAGTACCGCCATGCGGGGCATGGGCAGGGAGCGGAAGCGGTCCACGATGCCCTTGTCCATGTCGTTCGCGAGCCCCAGGGCGGTGAACGCGGCATTGAACGTGACGGCCTGGGCGAAGATGCCCCCCATCAGGAAGGTGCGGTAGTCGGCTCCGCCGAGGCTGCCTCCGAAGACGTACGCCAGGAGCAGGACGAACATGACCGGCTGCACGAGCGCTGCGATGACCGAGCCCGGGGTGCGGCGCAGGTTGAGCAGATTGCGCCAGGCCACGATGGACGAGTCGCGGGCCAGGCGGCCGACGGCGTTCACCGGGCTCCTTCCATCGGTGGTGCGACGGCGCCTTCGCCGGCGGTCCGCGGTCGACCGGTCAGGGTCAGGAAGACGTCGTCGAGTGTGGGTGGCGCCAGTGCGACGTCCCGCACCTCGATGTCCAACTGGCGCAGGCAGCCGAGGGCGTATTCGAGACTGGCGGCACCGTGGTCGGTGGCGACGGTGAAGCGGCCCGTACGGGCGTCGAGGGCGGGGACGTGAGGTCCCAGGGCGTCCAGGATCTCGGCGGCCGGTGCCCGTTGGTGGGCCGCGGGCACGGTCAGGGACAGGCGCTCGCCGCCCACCCGTGCCTTGAGCTGGGCCGCCGTGCCGCGGGCGATGACCCGGCCGCCCTCGATGACGGCGATGGTGTCGGCCAACTGGTCGGCTTCTTCGAGGTATTGCGTGGTCAGCAGCACGGTGGTGCCGGCCGCCACGAGTTCCTGGATGGACGTCCAGGTGTCGGCGCGTCCGCGCGGGTCGAGACCCGTGGTCGGCTCGTCGAGAACGACGACGGACGGCCGGGCGACGAGTGCGCCCGCGAGGTCGAGGCGGCGGCGCATACCGCCGGAGTAGGTTCCGCTGCGCCGGTCCGCGGCGTCCTTGAGGTCGAAACCGTCGAGCAGTTGGCCCGCCCGGCGTCTGGCCGCGTGCCGTCCCATCCCGTACAGCCGGCCGACGAGGTAGAGGTTCTCCCGCCCGGTGAGCTTCTCGTCGACGGCGGCGTACTGGCCCGACAGCCCGAGATTGCGGCGGGCGCCCTCCGGGTCCTCGCGTACGTCGTGTCCGGCCACCCAGGCATGGCCGCTGTCGGCTCTGAGCAGCGTGGACAGCACCCGCACGGTCGTGGTCTTGCCCGCTCCGTTGGGGCCGAGCACCCCGAGCACCGTGCCGGGGGCCGCTTCCAGGTCCACGCCGGCGAGAGCCTGTTTGTCCCCGAAGCGCTTGGTGAGCCCTTCGGCGCGTATCGCGGGCTCGTCGGTCCGCTGAGTCATCGCTGCCTTTCGTCGTGGTGGGGCCGGACCCCGGGGGCTGTCAGGCCACGCTGATACGGGCGCTCCGGGGGGTCAGGTCGGTCCAGTGCAGTTCGACGTATTCCAGGCAGGGGGCCTGTTCGGCGGGGCCGAAGACGGCTTCCCAGCCGGCGGGCACCTCGGCGAAGGACGGCCACAGGGCGTGCTGGCCCTCGTCGTTGACGACGACGCGGTGCTGGGTACGGGGGTCGTCGAAGGGGTTGGTCATGAGGGGTCTCCCTGTGTGGGCCGGTGCCCGGCGCGCAGGGTTGCGGCCAGGGTCGTTCCGATCTGCTCCCGTGCTTGGGGCTGCATCATCTGGGCGTGTGCGCAGGGCACGTCGTGGTTCTCGACGGGGCCGTCGATGTAGGGCGCCCACAGGTCGAGGCCGAAGGTGTCGGCGGGGCGTCCCTCGACGGCGGTGAAGAACAGGGCCGGGCCGTGGAAGGTGCGCGGCGTGTAGTTCCTCATCAGCCGGGACTGGCCGGCGAAGTTGTCGACCATCGCGTCGATGGTGGCCGGTTCCAGTGAGCCGAGCGGGCTGCCCGCCTGCCGGAACGCCTCGCGCACCGCGGAGGCCTGGACGGGCCCGTCGGTGTCGAGGCCGTCCGCACCGACGCCCATGTTGGACAGCAGGGCGCGGAAGACGGTGTCGCGGCTCGCGCTGTCGAGGTCGTCGAGCGGAGCGAGCGGGAAGGCGTCCAGGATGGTCAGCAGTGCGACCTGTTCGCCGGCCTCCTGGAGCTGGACGGCGACCTCCTGGACGACGTTCCCGCCGAAGGACCAGCCGAAGAGGTGGTAGGGGCCGTGCGGTTGGACGGTGCGCAGTTCCTGGACGTAACCGGCCGCCATGGCCTCGATGCTGTCGGGGAAGGGTGCGCGGCCGTCGAGGTTGGGGGTCTGCAGTCCGTACACCGGCTGGTCGGGGTCCAGATGGGGCAGCAGCCCGCCGTAGGACCAGGCGAGGCCGCCGGCCGGGTGGACGCAAAAAAGCGGCGGCCGGCTGCCGGTGGTGCGCAGCGGCAGGAGGGTCGCCAGCGGGTTGTCCTGGGCCGGGTCGAGGAGGCGCTCCGCGAGGAGCGCCACGGTGGGTGCCTCGAAGAGGCTGCGGATGCTGATCTCGACGCCGAGGGTGGCGCGGACGCGTCCGATGAGCCGGGTGGCCAGCAGGGAGTGTCCGCCCAGGTCGAAGAAGTCGTCGTCGATGAGGACCTGTCCGACGCCCAGCACTTCGGCGAACAGCGAGCACAGCACGTCCTCGCGGGGGTTGCGCGGGCTGCGTCCCGTGGTGTCGGTCCGGGTCAGGGGTGCCGGATCCGGCAGGGAGTTCCGGTCGAGCTTTCCGCTCGGGGTCAGCGGCAGCCGCTCCAGGGTCAGCCATCGGGAGGGAACCATGTAGGCGGGCAGCTGCGTAAGGGCGTACTCGCGCAGTGCCGTGAGCCGCTCCTCGGGGGTGCCGGTGTCCTCGGTGCGTTCGTGCAGTACGACGTAGGCGGCCAGTTCGGTGGTGGTGCCGCCCGGGCGGGGCAGGACGGCGGTGCGGCGGACGCCGGGGTGTGCTTCGAGGACCGCCGCGACCTCGTCGGGTTCCACCCGAAAGCCCCGGATCTTGAGCTGGCCGTCGTCGCGGCCGGCGAATTCGAGGGAGCCGTCGGCGGCGCGGACCGCGCGGTCGCCGGTGCGGTACATGCGCGCGCCTGCCGGTCCGTAGGGGTCGGGAACGAAGCTGCCCGCGGTCTCGGCCGGCCGGTTGTGGTAGCCGTGGGCGAGGCTGTCGCCGGCCAGGTACAGGTCGCCGACGATCCCGACGGGTACGGGGCGAAGGCGCGCGTCGAGCAGAGCCACCCGGGTGCCGGTCACGGGTGTGCCGAGCACCGGCCGGTCGGTGTCGCGCACGGCCGCCACGAGTGTGTCGACGGTGGCTTCGGTGGGGCCGTAGAAGTTCCAGCTCTGGACGTCGGGGACGGCGCGCAGGGTGGTCCACAGTGCGGCCGGGACGGCTTCACCGCCCAGGATCACGACCGTCGGCCGGTGGGAGGCGTCCGGGTCGAGCAGGCCCGCGTCCAGGAGCTGGCGGATGTGGGTCGGGGTGGACTCCAGGACGTCGAGGCGCCGCGTGCGCACCGCGTCGACCAGTGCTTCGCCGTCCCTGCGGGTGAGGTCGTCGAGCAGATGCAGGTGATGCCCGTCGATCATCCAGAGCAGCGGGTCGAGGGACGCGTCGAAGGAGAGCGCGGCGCTGAGGGCCACCCTCAGCCGCTTGCGCCCGCCGGCCCGTACGGCCGCGGCGAAGGTGTGCGTCCGGTGGTGCTCCAGCAGCCGGGCGAGCGAGGCATGTCCGACACGTACGCCCTTGGGTTTCCCGGTCGAGCCCGAGGTGTGGATGAGGTAGGCGGCGGCGCCCGGCAGGGGTGGCGCCGTGCGGGCCGACGATGCGGGCGCCCGCAGCAGGCGGGCAGGCTCGGGGTGGTCGAGGAGCAGGCGGGGCCACATTCCGGGGATCAGGTGTGCCGTGGCGTCGGTGGCGACGACCAGCGCGGGGCGGACGTCGTCCAGGACGGCCTCGATACGCCCGGCCGGGAGTCCGGTGTCCAGGGGCGCGCAGACCGCGCCGGCCTTGAACACGCCGAGCAGCGCCGCCACCGAGTCGACGGAACGGGGCAGCAGGACGGCGACGGGATCGCCGGGGCCCGCTCCGGATGTCCTCAGGAGTGCGGCGATGCGGTCGGACCGGGCGTCGAGTTCGGCGAACGACGCCAGGCCGTCGGGCGCGGTCACGGCGATGTCGCCGCTGCGGGCGTGGGCGACGGTCTCGGCGAACCGGCCGAGGACGGTCGACGCGGCCGGGCCGGCGGCCGCGGCTGCGTCCGGGCGGCCGAGGGCCAGCAGGCGGGCCCGCTCCGGAGCGTCCGTCAGTTCCAGGTCGGACAGCCGGGTGCCGGGCGTGGTCACGGCCTGCGCCGTCAGCCGCAGGAACCAGTCCGTCATGCGCCGCACGGTGGCGGTGTCGAAGAGGTCCTCGCTGAACTCCACCGTGGCGTCGATGACGTCGTTCCCCGGGCCGGGACCCTGACGCTGCGTGAAGCTGAAGGAGAGATCGAACTTGGCGCCCGCCGTGTCGACTCCTTCCATCTCCGCCTGCAGACCCGGCAGGTCGAGCCGGGGCTGACGGGTGTTGTTGAGGGTGAGCATCACCTGGAACAGGGGATGACGGCTGAGGGACCGGGCGGGCCGCACCTCCTCCACCAGGCGCTCGAAGGGCAGCTCCTGGTGGGCGTAGGCGCCGAGGTCGGTGTCGCGCACCCGGGCGAGCAGTTCGCCGAAGGTCGGATCGGCGCCGGCGTCCGTGCGCAGCGCGAGGGTGTTGACGAAGAATCCGACGACGGGATCGAGGGCTTCGTCCGTGCGGCCGGCGACCGGTGTACCGATGGTGATGTCGTCGCCGGCGCCGACGCGGTGCAGCAGGGTGGTGAGCGCGGCGTGCAGGACCATGAAGGTACTGGTGGACGACGTGCCGGCCAGCCGGGACAGGGCCGCCGTGGTGGCGGGCGGCAGCTGGAAGGGGACCGTGGCGCCGCGGCCGGTGGGCACGGCCGGCCTGGGCCGGTCGACGGGCAGCAAGGTCTCCTCGGGCGCCCCGGCCATCACGCCCTTCCAGTAGGCGAGTTGCTCGGTGGCCAGGGACCGCGGATCGCCGGCGCTGCCCAGCAGGTCGTGCTGCCACGACGTGTAGTCCGCGTACTGGACGGGCAGCGGGGCCCAGTTGGGCGCGCGTCCCGCGGTCCGTGCGGCGTAGGCGCCTGCCAGGTCCTGGGCCAGTGGGCCCATCGACCAGCCGTCGGCGGCGATGTGATGCACGGTGAGCAGCAGTGTGTGCCGGTCCTCGGCGCACTGGAACAGGTCCGCGCGCAGCGGTATCTCGTGCGCCAGGTCGAAGGGCCCGCGTGCCGCGGTGCGCAGGGCTCCGGGAAGGTCCGCGGCGGGCAGCCGGGTGGTCGGCAGGTCGGGGCGCGCGTCGCCGGGGGCGAGCACGGCCTGGTAGGGCTCCTGGCCGTCGGTGTGGATGAGGGTGCGCAGGCTCTCGTGCCGGGCCACCACGTCCGCGAGGGCGCGGTGCAGGGCGGGCCGGTCCAGGGTGCCGCGCAGTTCCACGGCGACGCTGATGTGATACGCGGCGGAGCCGGGGTCCAGTTCGTGCAGGAACCACAGCCGTTGCTGTGCCGGGGACAGCGGCGGGCGGGCGGGCCTGCGGGTGCGCCGCAGCGCCGGTCGTGCGGTGTCGGCCACGTTCAGGCGTTCGGCCAGAGCAGCCGGGGTCGTCGACTCGAACAGGGAGCGCACCGGCAGCTCGACGCCGAACACCGAACGGATCCGGCTGATGACGCGGGTGGCCAGCAGCGAGTGCCCGCCGAGTTCGAAGAAGTCCTCGTCGCGGCCGACGCGCGGCTGGTCGAGGCTTTCGGCGAACAGGGCACACAGGATCTCCTCCTGCGCGGACCGCGGTGGACCGGTGTCCTCCACTCCGTCCGCCCGCTCCGGTCCGTCCGCTCCTTCCGTCTCCGGGCCCGCGGATTCATCGGCCCGCGACGGCAGGGCGGTGAAGTCGACCTTGCCGTGGGCGGTGAGCGGCAGCGCGGCCACGGGGACGACGGTGCTCGGCACCATGTAGGACGGGAGCCGGTCGGCCATGAAGGCGCGCAGGGCCGGCGGGGAGAGCTTCTGTCCGTCGCACGCGACGACCCAGCAGCTCAGGCGTCCCTCGCCGTGCGGATCGGGACGGACGGCAACCGCCGACTGGGCGACGTCCGGGTGGGCACCGAGGACCGTCTCGATCTCCCCGGTCTCGACACGGAAGCCCCGCACCTTGACCTGGCCGTCGGCACGTCCGACGTATTCAAGGAGTCCCTGCCGGCGCCGCACCAGGTCACCGGTGCGGTACATCCGCGTTCCGGCCGGCCCGTAGGGGTCCGGGAGGAAACGCCGCGCCGTGTCCCAGGAGCGGTTCTCATACCCCCGCGCGAGCCCCGGGCCGCTGAGGTACAGCTCACCGGTCGCGCCCGGGGCGGCGGGCCGCAGCCGGGTGTCGAGGACGCGGGCACGCATCCCCGCGACAGCGCTGCCCAGATGCGGGCGGGTGCCGTAGACGACCCGTCCCATCACACTGTCCACCGTGGTCTCCGTCGGCCCGTAGAGGTTCCAGACGGCGACATCGTGCAGGGCGCCCAGTTCCTGCCACAGCGCGTCGCGGAGGGGTTCGCCGCCCAGGGCCAGCACGCGGGGGCGGGGACGGCCGGGGGCGAACAGCCCGCAGGCCCTGAGCTGTTCGAGGAAGGACGGCGTGGTTTCGACGACGTCGATGCAGGTGTCGTGGATCAGCGCGGTCAGTGCCTCGGGGTCGCGGCGCGTGTCGTCGTCCACCAGGTGGAGTTCGTGTCCGGCGATCATCCAGAGCAGCGGGTCGAAGGACGCGTCGAAAGTCATGGCGGCCGTGAGCGCGACCCGCAGCGGCCGGCCGTTGTTCTCCGCCTCGGCGGGTCCCATCAGCCGCTCGCCGTGCCCTGCGAACAGGTTCAGCAGCGCACGGTGTTCCACGGCCACACCCTTGGGCGTACCGGTGGATCCCGAGGTGTGGAGCACGTAGGCCACGTCGTGGGGCCGCGGCCCGGCCGGGGCCGTGCCATGGGCCGGGTGCGGGGGCCGGGGGCCGTCCAGGAGGAGCCGCTCCGTCGTGGCGGGGAGAGCGCGGCCGGCCTCGGTGGTGGTCAGCAGGAGGCGGGGAGCCACCGAGCCGAGGATCGCCTCGATACGGGCGCGGGGGTGCGAGAGGTCCAGAGGTACGTAGGCCGCTCCGGAGCGGAGCACTCCCATGAGCGCCACGATGTGGGAGGTGTCGCGCGGCATGGCCACCGCCACCCGGTCGCCGGCCGCGACTCCGCGGTCCTGCAGGGTGCGGGCGAGTTGTTCGCTCCGTTCCAGGAGTTCACCGAAGGTGAGCCGGCCGTCCGCGGCGATCACGGCGGTGCGGTTCGGCTGGAGGGTGGCGCGCGTGGTGAACACGTCCATGACGGTGATGTCCTCGCCCACGCCGTCCCGCTCCCGGCGGGCGGGACTGAACCGGGCCGCGGAGGACGTCGTGGGTGCCGTGGAGGCCGGCGGCAGCTCCCCCAGCGCCGCGGCGCGCCCGCTCGCGGTGAGGAACTCGGCGTCGGCGGCCGGACGGTCGGGGGCGGCGAGGACCGCACCGACCAGCCGGGAGAAATGCTCGGCGAAGCGGACGGCCGTCCCGCGGTCGAAGAGGTCCTGGCTGAACTCCAGTTCACCCACGATCCCAGCAGGAGCACCCTCGCCGTCGTGCCGCTCGGCCAGGTCCCAGGTGAGGTCGAACTTCGCCCCGGCGCCACCGATCGCGCTCTCGTGACGGACGGTGAGTCCGTCGAGAAAGAGCCGGGGCGGGGGCGTGTTGTTGAGGCTGAACATGACCTGGAAGAGGGGATGACGGGACAGGGACCGCTCGGGCGTCATCTCCTCCACGATGCGTTCGAAGGGCAGGTCCTGGTGGGCGTAGGCCGCCAGGTCGGCGTGCCTGACCCGCTCGACCAGCTCGCGGAAGGTGGGGGACGCCGATGTGTCGGTCCGCAGTACGAGGGTGTTGACGAAGAAGCCCACCAGGTCGGCGAGCCCCTCGTCGGTGCGGCCCGCCACCGGGGTTCCGATCGCGATGTCCTCTCCCCCGCCCAGCCGGGACATCAGGGCGGCCAGCGCGGCGTGCAGCACCATGAACGTGCTGGCACCGCAGTCGGCCGCCAGTCGCACCAGGGCGCGGTGCGTGGCCGCGTCGATCGTGACCGGCACCTTCTGGCCCCGGCCCGGGCCCTGGGCCCGGCGCGGCCGGTCCAGAGGGAACGTCACCTCCTGCGGCAGGCCGTCGAGGGCCGCCGACCAGTGGGCGAGCTGACGCCCCGCGACACTGTCCGCCCGCCCGGGGTCCCCGAGCAGGGCCCGCTGCCACAGCGCGTAGTCGGCATACTGGACGGGCAGCGGGTCCAGGTCCGGCAGTGTGCCGGCGGCGCGGGCGGCGTACGCGGCGGAGAGGTCGCGCATCAGGGGGCCCAACGACCAGCCGTCGACGGCTATGTGATGCAGCGTCAGGACGAGGGTGTGCTCGTGGTGCGCGGTCGGGAACAGCTGGGCGCGCAGCGGCAGATCACGGCTCAGGTCGAACGGGGTGCGGTCGGGCTCCGGCGTCACGGCCCCCGGGGCGGGCATCATCGTGAGCGGCGGGCGGGCGGATTCCGGCGGCAGGACACGCTGATGGGTGCCGTCCGCGTCCTCGGCGAAGACCGTACGGAGACTCTCGTGCCGTTCCGTGAGATCGGCCAGTGCCATGGCCAGCGCCTCCGTGTCCAGCGGGCCCGACAGCCGCAGAGCGACCGGCAGGTGGTAGGCGTCCGAGTCCCGGTCCACCTCGTGCAGGATCCACAGCCGTTGCTGCCCGAAGGAGATCGGCAGCCGGCCGGGACGTGGCCGCGCCGCTCGCACCGGCGGCCGGGCGATCGCGGCGGTGGCCAGCTGCCCGACGAGTCCCGCCGGGGTCGGCGCCTCGAACAAGGAGCGGATCGGCAGTTCCACCCCGAAGGCGTGGCGGATCCGGCTCACCAGCCGCGTCGCCAGCAGGGAGTGCCCGCCCAACAGGAAGAAGCTGTCGTCCCGGCCGACCCGGGGCAGCTCCAGACAGGCCGCGAAGACCTCGCACATCCGCTTCTCGTCCGGGGTGCGCGGATCGCCGCCGCGCGAGGACACCGGCCGGGCCCGCGGCAGCCGGTCGGCGTCCAGCTTCCCGTTGGGGGTCAGCGGCAGTTCCGGTACCACCGCGTAGGCGGTGGGCACCATGTGCTCGGGCAGCGTCCGGGCGAGGCTGTCCCGCACCTCGGCGAGATCGAGGTCCGCCGGTGCCGCGTCCCGCGCGTCGGCCCGTACGAGGTAGGCGGTGAGCCGCTCCACGCCGTCCTTGGACGGGGCGAGCGTGACCGCGGCCCCGGTGACGCCGGTCAGGGCACGCAGCGCGGACTCGATCTCGCCGGTCTCCACGCGGTGGCCGCGGACCTTGATCTGGCGGTCGCTGCGCCCGAGGAACACCAGCGATCCGCTCTCGCTCCAGCGGGCCAGGTCGCCGGTGCGGTACATGCGGTCGCCGGGCCGGCCGAACGGGTCCGGGAGGAAGCGCTCCGCCGTCAGCCCCGGCCGGCCCGTGTAGCCACGCGCCACGCCCTCACCGGAGACGTACAGCTCGCCCACGGCGCCGTGGGGCAGGGGGTGCAGGGACGGGTCGAGCACGTAGACGCGGGCACCCGCGATCGGCCGGCCGATGACCGGGCTGCCGCCGGTGATCCGGCTGGTCGTCGCGTCGACGGTGGTCTCCGTGGGCCCGTAGAAGTTGAAGACGAGCAGGTCGGCCTGGACGGCGAGTTCGTTCCACAGCTCCTCGTCGACCGCTTCACCGCCCAGCGCGATGATCCGGGGCCGGTGGCCGGACGCGGTGAGCAGACCGGCGTCGAGCATGTGCCGCAGGTAGGCGGGCGTCGTCTCGATGGCGTCGATGCGCTGTGCCACCAGGAAGTCCACCAGCGCCTCGGGGTCACGGCGGACGCCGTCCTCGACGATGTGCAGTTCATGGCCCGCGACCATCCACAGCACCGGGTCCCACGAGGCGTCGAACGAGGTGGCGGCGGTCAGCGCGACCCGCAGCCTGCGCCCCAGGGTCCGCTCGGCGAGGGCGTAGGCGTCCTTGCGGTGATGGTCGAGCAGGTTGCTGAGCGAGCGGTGTTCCACCACGACGCCCTTGGGCCGGCCCGTGGATCCCGAGGTGTAGATGACGTACGCGGCGTCACGGCCGCCCGGGCGGCACGGGGCGGCGACATCCGGTTCCTGCTCGGCGAGAGCCGGGTCGACGAGGCGCAGTTCACGCCGCGGATCGACGACGCCCACCGTGTCGGCGTTCGCGACCAGCGCCACGGGATGCGAGTCCCCGATCATGAAGGCGAGCCGGTCCACGGGGTACGACGGGTCCAGCGGCAGATAGGCGGCGCCGGTCCGCATCACCGCGAGCATCGCCACCACGAGATCGGTGGACCTGGGCAGGCCCACGGCCACGCGCGTGCCGGGGCGGGCACCCGCCCCGGCCAGCACACCGGCCAGTACGTCGACCCGGGCGTCGAGTTCGGCGAAGGACAGCCGTGCCGTACCGCAGACGACCGCCGTCTCGCGCGGGGAAGCCCGCGCCTGCTCCGCGAGCTGCTCGGGAAGGGGAGCGTGGTCATCGGCGGTGCGGGCCGCACCGGAGGAACCCTGTGAGGCGAGAGCGAGGACCTCGCGGCGTTCGTCCGCGCCGACGAACTGCAGCGAGCCGATGGCGCGTTCCGGGTCCTGCGCGAAGGCGTCGAGCAGCCGGCAGAGCCGTTCGTGATGCCCCGCCAGTTCCCGCGGGGTGTGCAGCCCCGGATTGCCCAGCAGGTCGACGCGCAGACCGCCGTCGGCGTACGAGGCGTGGACCGCGACGGCCAGGTCCTCGACGGGGCCGACGGACAGGTTGTGCAGGGTCGCGGCGGCGGGGCCGAAGCCGAGTGTGTCGTCGAAGGCCAGTACGTTCACGGACGGCCCGGTCAGCGGCATGTCCGTACCGATGATGCCCAGATCGCGGCGCAGGTCCTCCGAGGGATAGCGCTGGTGGCGCAGCACCTCACGGGCCTGCGCGGACGCCCGCTTCACCACGTCGGCCACCCGGTCCGCCGCCGATATCCGCAGCCGCATCGGCAGGACGTTGCTGAGCATGGCCGGCGTCGTCCGGGTCAGAGCGGTGCGCCGGCCGGTCACCGGCAGACCCAGCACCACTTCGCCCAGCCCGCGGCTGCGGTGGAGGTAGACCGCCATGGCCGCCATGAAGAACGTCGGCCAGCCGACACCGGCCTCTCTGGCCGCCGCGCGCAGCCGCTCCACCCGGGCGCCGTCGAAGTCCTGGCCGACCCGCAGTGCCGCGGGCCCGGGACGGCGCCGGACATCGCCCAGCCCGACCGGAGGCGGAGCGTCGGCCAGGTGGCGCGCCCAGAACTCCCGGTCGAGGCGCAGCTGCGGCGAGTCCCGGTAGGCGCGCTCCTCGTCGAGGACCGCCTCAAGGGTGCCTGCGGGGCCCGGTACCGGCTCGCTGCCGCAGAGCAGCGCGGTGTAGACCTCGGCGATGCGGCCGAGCGCGAGCACGGCCCCGAATCCGTCGATCGCGAGATGGTGCACCTGCTGATGGAAGAGATGACGCGTCGGCGTCAGCCGGTACAGAGTCATCCTCACCAGCGGCCCCGCGACAAGGTCGGCGGGCCGCCGAAGATCCGACTCCATACGCCGCAGAGCCTCACCGCGCGGGTCCTGGGCCCCGGACAGATCCACCAGCGGAACGTCGATGCCGGCCCGGGAACGGATCCGCTGGAAGGGCACTCCGTCGCGGTCGCCGAACGTCACCCGGAGCGCTTCGCACTCCTCCGTCACCCGCCCGACCGCCGCCCGCAGCGTCTCCGGGTCGACCGGCCCGTCGATGTCCGCGTACTCGGCCACGTTGCACGACGGGTTCTCCGCGTCCATCCGCTGGGCGAACCAGAGCCCCCGCTGCGCCGCCGTCAAGGGCAGCCGCCCGGTCGAAAGGTCGGTGTGCGGTGCGTCGTTCACGTGTTTTCACCTCTGTGGAAGTCCTGCGCAGGCCGCGCCACTGACAGTCGGCAACGGGTCCGAATCCGGCATGCATGGGTCCGCTGAGCCAGCAGCTCCACGGTTGGCGGCACATGGCCGGCTCGTGCCGTGGACCGCGCTGGTTCAGGTGTCCTCCCACCCCGGCCCTTCATTCCGCATCACGGTTGCGAATGCCTGTGCGCAGGGATGCACCTGCGCGTCTCCGATTCCCAGGACGTCGACGTAGCCCGGAAACCCTTCACACAAGTGGTCCGTGACCACAGAGATGTCGGATTGGTGCTGTGACGCACGACACGACCGCAGGGTCTGTTCTTTTGCAGTTCGCTGGCGCGTACATCCGCATATCGAAGAATGTTCCCGCGGCGACCAAGCCGCCCGACCCCCCGGCCTCGGAGCCCTCATGACGAACTGTCTGCCGAACAAGGCCTTGGAGGGTCCATGAACCTGCCTACCACTGTCCTGCGATGGGGCGCTGTGTCCACCACCGCCGCCGCGCTGCTGATAGGGGCTGCGGCATCCGCCGGAGCGGCCACACCGGAGGAAGCGAGCAGTCGGCAGACACACTCCGCACCGTCGGACCGGCCCGGCGACGCGTCCTCGGCACCGGGAACGTACTCGACCGCCTATCGCGGCGTTCAGGGAGGCAACCTCTGCCTGCTGTCGGACTGCTCGGTAGGCGGATCGTCCACGGGTGAGCAGAGCTCCGGCCCCAGCAACACCCAGGGCTTCAATCTGTGCCTGCTGTCCCGTTGCGGGGTTCGCCCCTGAGCGTGGCCGACCCGATGCCCGGCTCGCGTCCGGGCATCGGATCGATGCCCAGGACGGACGGGGGGGGGCTGCGGTGTCTGCGGGCGGCGCGGGCCGGTGTCGCCGTGCAGGTTTCAGTCGGTGAGCCGACCGGGGCTGACCATGCGGTACTCGTAGGCCATGACCACGACTTGGGACCTGTCCCGGGCACCGAGTTTGGCCATGATGCGGCTGACGTGGGTCTTCGCGGTCAAAGGTGAGACCACCAGTTGTGCGGCGATTTCAGCGTTGGTGCATCCGGCGGCGATCAGCCGCATGACTTCGCGTTCGCGGCCGGTCAGCGCGTCGAGGCGCCGGTCGGGACGTCGGGTGGGGTCCGGGCGGTTGGCGAACTCGGCGATGAGCCTGCGGGTGACGGAGGGGCTGATGAGCGCGTCGCCTCGCATGGCGACGCGCACCGCGTGCAGGAGTTCCGCCGGTTCGGTGTCCTTCACGAGGAAGCCCGTGGCACCGGCTCGCAAGGCCCCGTACACGTACTCGTCGAGGTCGAACGTCGTCAGCATGACCACCTTCACCGCCGCCAGCCGCTCGACGTCGCCCGCCGCGTCCGCCTTCGCCTGTGCGGCCTGCAGCATCCGGTCGAACGTCCCGTCCGCCGCCCACCTGCGGAAACGCGTATGCAGCGTGGCCCACGGACCGTAACGCTCGGGCACATCCCGCCAGGCCGTCCCGGTCCGGAGCTTCCACACGATCCCATTCAGGACCCTGCGGTCCTCCAGCCGCTTCCGGCCCCGCAACGACACGGGCAGCAACGGCCGGACGAACTCCCACTCAACATCGGCCAGTTCATGGCGACGTATCACGACACCATGATCCATCACGGTGATCATTTGAAGACACTGCCTAGGCCCGTGTGATACCTGGGGGTCGCCACCAGCGTCTGCGGGGCTCAGGCCCACCGATTTGGGGTGTCGACGGAACTGGCTGCACGCCCACCTCTACGTACAAGGGGGTGGCCACGATCATCCGGTGCCGCAGCCGTTCCGGTGGGAAATTGCACAGCACGCGGGCGTGCCCCCGTAGATACCCAGGGATCCGATAGAAGTGCGAGATCATGGAGAAGGCCGACCTGGCCGCGAATTCTTGATCGTGCAAGCCAGTGGAAGCCAATGCTTCCAGGGGCGTCGTGTCCCCATCTGCTTCTCGTTGGACGAGTTCGGCTGCCATGTCATGCAGCCAGTCAGAGCCGGATCCCATCCTGGTCGGCGGATGATCACGGTGGTCTCTCACATGCTGCTTTGAGCCGCACAGCAGAAGTTCGATGTGAGGGCAGAACTCGCCGTCGCGGTGCGTGCAGTGGTGCTCTTCCAGCGACGCATAGGCAAACACACCACGGTCGTCGTATCCGACATCACTGACTGCGGCGCCGTAGCGGAACGGGCCCCGGAACTCAAGCCAGGCGTCGAGTCCGAGATGCGCGCAGGCTGCGGGCTCCCAGGTGCGCGCCCAGCACTGTTTTTTGAGATGGTCCAAGACGGACTCGAGTCGTTCGGCAGGCGTTGGCTCCGCTGCCACGCCCTCCCCCAGGGCGATGCGAGCGCTGGTGCCCAGCATGCCGGCTTCGGCGTCAACAGCTCGATCGGTGAGTCTTCTTCGTGACGCCTCGTAGAAGTCATCGAGCTTCGCGATCGACAGATATTGAAGCTCTCGCACATCCCCGCCTACTGTTGGTTGGCACTGCGGTCGCCCACGCGCGGGAATTTACCGCGGTGGCACAGATCTTGTCCGAACCATTCCACCACTCCCCCACCGTCGCCCCTCCGTCCATGGCCTCAACTTCAGTCTCCGGTAGGCCGTGTTGATGTTGCCGTGCCAGCGAGCCAGGGCGTCGTGCATGGCCGGGGTGATACGCAGGTGCGGGCGGCCTTTGTGGAGTGTAGGTGCCGTTGTGGGCGTCGGCGTTGTCCATTGAGCGGCGCACGGTGCGCCAGTGGACGCTGAAGGCGGTGGCGACGGTGCGGATGCCGTGGCGGGTGAGGCTGTCTGCGTCGCGCAGGCATCGCAATCGGCGGACGGCGGCTTCGCGCAGGGAGGGTGGTGTCGTAGGGGCCGTCTGGTGGGGTGTGGCAGACACAGGAGGTTGCTGCTTTCTGTTCGTCCGTGATCTGCGTGAAGGCGTCACCAGGAAGCTGCCGCCGCCGCAGCCACCCTGCGATCTGCTCGGGTGACCAGCACAGAGCCAGCGTGGCTTGACCAGAGCGCGTAGAGCGGGCCGCTGGGCGAGCTTGCTTGAGGCGGGGCCCGCGTTCGTAGACGGCTGCATCGGCCGTGGTGGCCCGGTAGCGGTCCCGCCGCCGTTGCGGGCGATCTCGCGCGAGACGGTCGAAGGAGATCGGCCCAGCCGCTCGGCCAGTTGCCGGGTCGATTCCCCGGCGGCGAGGCTGCGGGAGATCTCCTCACGTTCGCTGCCGCGCAGATGCCGCTCAGATGCCGCTCTGAACGCGTTTGCGGAGCGAGGCGGACGTCGCCGCTCTGATGCAGGAACCGGCGGGCGTGCTGCATCGGTGCCTCGACTGCCCCTCCGATCAAGCTGAACGACTGCCCCTCGCGGCGGCGTCTTCAGATCTCGTCCTGCTGAGCTGGCGAGAACCCACAGTTATGCACCTGCACCTGCACCTGCACCTGCACCTGCACGATCACATGATAGTCCGAAGGTGGTTCGTCGATCACTTGAGGGTGCCGTCTCGCGCTTGGTTGGCCGTAGCGCGTCGGGCACCGCTCATCGTCAGGGAGCGACGGATCTCGGGCTGACATCACTAGAGCGGCACAGACCGGTGGGCCACCGTGCGGCCGTCGGTACATGGCGATGTAGGTGCGGGACGGCCGTGAGGTGGTAGCCGTTTGTGGGCACGTGCGCCCCTGCGCATTCTTCGAGGGCGACGCTACGGTGGGAATCCTCGACAGCAATAGGAAGGCGTTCTCGTGACGACCGGAGCCGCGGCGGCCCGAACGATCGGAACCGGTCCCGCCGGAAACGCGTCGGCCCGTACTGGCTTCACCCGGATCGGCGTCACTGGGCACCGTGCGATTCCCGTTGCTGCCTTGCCGTCGGTGCGTTCAGGCATACGTAGACAGCTCAGCGACGGTGGCGTGAGAGCCATCAGTAGTCTCGCTGCCGGCGCTGACCAGTTGTTCGCGGACATCGCCTTGGACAGCGGCATTCCGGTGACGGCGGTGATTCCAGGTATGGATCACGAGGCCCACCTCGACGATGACGCAGCGCGGTCCGTGTATCGCAGGATCCTCAGTTCTTGTGCGGATCGTGTTGATTTGCCGCTTGAACCAACGCATGAGCAAGCGTACTTCGCGGCGGGCCGCTGGATCGTCGACCACTGCGATCTCTTGGTCGCCGTCTGGGACGGGCGTCCGGCCCGTGGTCTGGGCGGCACCGGCGATGTGGTGGCCTACGCACACCGCCAAGGCGTCCCGGTTGCGATCATGTGGCCGAGAGGTATTGAACGAGATTGACATGGTCTTTTGAACTTTGGGCTCGCAAGGTTCGGTTCTTGTCTCTTCACGCACCGAACCTTGCCAGCCATTCTGTATGCGCCGGCGATACCAGCCGTTCCGTCTGCGCCACAGCATCGGCCCAGCCTGCCTGCGTCACCGTGGTGGACATCGCTATCCCTGCCGTCTCCAAGTCCTGCTCGATCAAGGAGTGCGCGTGCGTGAGCGGCCGATGCCGACGCACTTCTTGCCACGCGACACCCGCCGCCGCGCCCGCGCTCAGCAAGCCGGCCAGGTCCCAGCCTTCGATGAACCCGAGACTCTTCAGAACAGCCGCGGCCAGGGCGAGCAGGGTCAGCAGTGCAGTGACAGTTGACCAGTGTGCCGAAGCGCGATGGGTTCGCATCGCATGGTTTCTGTACCAAATCGATTGTTCGAGAAGACGGTCACGCAGATAGATGTCTCGGCGTGCCATGAAGGACTTTGCCCGCACTGCGCGCATCCGAGGCGTAATCTGGCCCGCCCCCCGTTCATCAGCCCCGTCCCGGGTGTCCTCCCAACCCCATGTACGTAACTCCCGCAACTGTTCCTCAACCCGCTCGGCGAACAACGCGTCAGGATCGGCGACGCGGGAGTGAAACGGCCCTCCATGCACCATGTACTGCCAGGCCAGCGACTTCATCAACTCAGCCGCCGCTCGGTGTGTCTGCCAGCGTGCGCGAGCTCGCCGCTTGGAGGAATACAAGCCAATGCCGATGGTCAGCCCGTACAGCGCAACGGCGCACGGCGCTCCGACGTGACTGGGCACCTGCTCCGCCATGACAGCAGCAGCCGTCGCCAGCAGAAGCACGATCAAGTGTTTGCGTACGGAACGGATGGACTCACTCTGATGACGTAATGCGCGTTCGTCACTTTGCCGGTAGAGGAGTGGTACGTCCCCTTCGCCCAAGGTCGTGCTTGGCACCGGAGTCATTGCGGCCCTCATCACGCCCCCTGATTTCATCGCGCCTGGGGTCCCAGCGTAGGAAGCAGGGAAAGGGAAGAGCCAGCCCTGTGCAGGGCCGCTCCCACTGGTTGGCTGGTATAGGGTCCAGACCAAACCCACGACTGGGTACCCGATGGGTTCGCCCCATCCGAACCGGAGCTACGTGACGACCATGACGAACCTTTCGGTGACGCCAGTGAAGCGTCCTTCGACCATGCCGATGGCGGCCTTCAGGGCCACCCTCCTGATGGACATCGATCCCTCTTCGACCCGCAATGTCGAACGGGCCGTCCACCGTTCGACAGATACGCTCGATCTTCGCGTGAACCGGACGATCAGGTTCAATTCCTCGTTCTGACGCCGAACGGCGCAAAATTTCACCCTGGCGTGGGTGCGTCCGGCGGCACCCCCACCGCGCGCACCCATTTCAGTGGCCTGAAGGCGCGTCAACGCCCCCTGCAGCCGAAGGTTTTGGTATGTCTTGACGCGTGCGGTCTGCCAAAATTACGCGGTGAAGAGTCAGCCATCCGGCAATCCACCTCTCAGACAGCTGGTCCTCAAGATCCACAGTAGGTGCGATCTGCTCTGTGACCACTGTTACGTATATCAGCATGCCGACCAGAGCTGGCAGGCCCGTCCGACCTTCATCCGGCCGGACACGGTCCGCTCCGTCGCCGCGCGGCTCACCGAATACGCCTCGGCACGTTCTCTGGAGTCCATCTCCGTGATCCTGCACGGGGGTGAGCCACTTCTGGTGGGACCAACCCGGCTGAAAAACATCTGTGCGGAGTTGACCCGCACGCTGACTCCCGTCACTGCGCTCGACTTGCGCTTGCACACCAATGCGGTGACCCTCAACAGACGCCATCTGGACGTCTGCAGAGAGTTCGGAGTCCACGTCAGTGTGTCGCTGGACGGCGACCGTGCGGCCAATGACCGCCATCGGGTCGATCGCCGGGGACGCAGCAGTTACGACCGGGTGGTGCGCGGGATCCGTTTACTTCAGGAACCGGAGTACCGCCACCTCTTCAGTGGTGTGTTGTGCACCGTAGACGTAGCGAATGATCCCGTCACCGTGCATGACGCCATCACCGCCCTCGATCCACCTCGCATCGATTACCTTCTCCCGCACTCCACATGGGACAGCCCTCCACCCAACCCGTCCGGCACCAGAACGCCTTATGCTGATTGGCTGCTCGCCATCTTCGATCGGTGGGATCAGCAGGGCCGCAAAACGCCTGTCCGGACATTCGAATCGGTGCTCAGCACCCAGCGCGGCGGACCGAGCCTCACCGAAGCCCTGGGACTCGCGCCCAGTGATCTCGCCGTGATCGAGACTGATGGCACCTTCGAGCAGGCAGACTGGCTCAAGACCGCCTACTCGGGTGCCCCCGAGACGGGATACGACGTTTTCCGGCACGGTTTCGCGGAGTTCGCGGCACATCCCGGTGTCCGAGCACGGCAGTTGGGCATCAAAGGTCTCAGCGAGACCTGCCGCAGCTGCCCGGTGGTGCAGTCCTGCGGAGGCGGACTGTATGGGCACCGCTATAGCTCCGAACGCCTGTTTGACAACCCCAGTGTGTTCTGCGCTGACTTGCAGTCTCTGATCGAAGGAATCGGCGACCGGTCGACCGTCCGCACGTTCGCCCGGGCCGTCCTGAACACCAGCGAACTGCACTGGGCCCAGTTGGAACTGGACCGGATGCTGTTGCGCCGGGTGCACGACCTGCTGGCCACGCAGCCGGACTGGACCGATGCCTGGCAGCTCCTGCTGGACCTGGACAAGGACCCGAACACAGCTCCGCACCTGAACGAGGTCCTCGCGCACCCTTATGTGCGCACCGGTTTGGTGCGTTCCTTTCACGGTTCCGCCGATGTCGCCTGGCTCATGGCGCTGGTCGTCGCCGCAGCGCTGCGCGCAGGCGTGAAGGCCAGTCTCACCTGGGTGAACCCAGATACCCGGCTGCACCTGCCGACCCTGGGCACCTACCAGCTCTCCGCTTCGGGGCGGGTCGAGGTCGAGGTCGCGCCCGACGCGTTCAGGGTACGCAGTCACGGCGGGCCCGACGAGGGTCTGGCGTGGTTGTGGATACATCTGGACGAGGCTCCTGTTGACGCGCGCTGGCGCGCCCTGGAGCGGCTGTGGGGGCAGGACGGCCCGCTCGTCGACGATGCCGATCCCTACCGCGACTGCTATCCCGCGCCCGTTGCGGGGCCGTCGGACAGCGGCGATTTCCGTGACCGGCTGACGCGGGCGTACGAGTTGCTGGACAAGGAGTCGTCAGGACCCGATGCGTTCCGCCCCGTCACCTTGACCCCGCTCGCGGCCGGCAGCGGGCTGCTCTTGGGCAGTCATGGGGTCGGGGCGCTCGGTGTGGCGGTCGACGTGGAACCTGAGGAGTTCGTGCGGGAACTGCCGCGCATCGGGCGGCGAGCCCGGTTGGCCGCCCTGCGGGAAACGGCGGACCTGCACCGTCCGGGTGGCCCGGCGGGCGCCCTCCTGGAGCGGGCGGACGAGGAACTGGGAAGGAAATCGTACGCTGGTGCGGCGCCTGCCCTTACGGCCCTCACCCTGTTGCCTGAGCACGAACTGACGCCCACGGGGGCGGTGTTGGTGGCACAGCTTTGGTCACAGTGGGCAGAAGGCTGTGGCTGACCCCATGGCCGACCCCGCGATCGGCACCACCTGCACGCTCGAAGTCGACCACCTGTTGAAGACGTTGGGTGTACGCAGGGGCGGTGTGCTGATGGTGCATGCCTCGCTCAGTGGCACCGGGGCCGACCCTCGGCTGGTGCGCGACGCTCTGCGGACCGCGCTCGGCCCGGCCGGCACTTTGATCGTGCCGACCTTCACGCCGGAAAATTCCGATACCTCGCGTGCATACCAAGACGTTGTTGCAGGCATGAGTGAGGCGGAAGTGACGCAATACCGCATGTCAATGCCGCCGTTCGATCCACAGGCGACGGCGTGCCCGACCATGGGGGCCCTAGCCGAATGCACGTGGACCACCCGTGGGGCCGTGCGCAGCGCCCATCCGCAGACCTCGCTGGCCGGGCTGGGCCCGCAGGCAAAGACATTGCTCAGGCGGCATCCTGTGCGCAGCCATCTCGGCAGGCTCTCGCCCATGGCGAAGTTGTATGCGGCCGATGCGCAGATCTTGCTGTTACGGGTCGGGTTCGAGGCGTGCAGTGCCTTGCACTACGCCGAGTATCTGATGCGTCCCAGGCCGCCGAAGCGTGCGTACCGCTGCGTGGTCGAGGACAAGGGAAATTGGATTACGTATCAGGACATCTCCCTCGATGACAGTGACTTCGGTGCGATCGGGGCCGGACTGCCCCGGGAACTGTTGCGGGAAGCCGTGTGGGCGTCGAAAAGCGTCGTACTGTGCCGAATGCGCGACGTGATCGACCACGCCAGAGCTCACTTACCCGGACATCGCCGGGCTTTGGCTTGAAAATAACGAACCGTACAGGCCTCCGGTCGGGCACATTGTTGACTTCGACCGGATAGCTCCGCCGACGGGGAAGTCCAGCGACTCGTCGGCGGGCGGGGGGATGCGTGGACACAGCGGACCAGGCTCAGGCCCGGATTCCAGACAGCCGGCCCTACTTCTTCCTTTCCTACGCCCACACCCCCTCCTGGGGCCCCGACAGCGGGGACCCGGATCACTGGGTGCGCATCCTGTTCAAAGACCTGTGCAACCACATCATGGCGCTCACCGACCTGCCCGCCGGGTCCAACGCCGGATTCATGGACCGTGAGATGCGCTCCGGAGAGGGGTGGCCGGAGCGGCTGAGCGAGAACCTGGCCACCTGCCGGGTGTTCGTACCCCTGTTCTCGGCACGCTATTTCTCCAGCGAGATGTGCGGGCGCGAGTGGTACGCGTTCACCGAGCGCATGCTGCATGCTCGGGCAACCGGCGCCGGCAGTGCGACCGCGATCGTCCCCGCCCTGTGGACGCGCGTAGATTTAAGGGCTCTCCCCGATTCCGTACGCCACATCCACCTCGGCCACTCGGACTTCGGCAGCCGCTACGCCAGCAATGGGATCTACGGGCTGATCAAACTCAACCGGCTGCGCGACGAGTACGAGGAAACCGTGCTCGGTCTGGCCGATCGCATCGTCCAAGCCGCCAAGGAGTGCCAACTGCCGTCCGGGCGGCCCCGTGACTACGAGAGCACGCCGAGCGCGTTCAAGCCGCGTGGTAGCGGACCCCGGCACATCCAGCTGACCGTTGCCGCCCCCACCCGGGACACCGTCCCGGAAGACCGCAACAAACAGCCCTACGGCGATGACGCCCTGGACTGGAACCCCTACCACTCCGAATCGACACGACCGTTGCCCGCGCACGCCGAAGAACTGCTGCGGTCCTTGGACTACCGGGTGACCGTGGTCTCCTTCGACGACGAGGACACCGGAGAGACCACGTCCAGCCCGCATCCCAAGACGCTCGAAAACCAGCAGCCCGGCATCCTTCTCGTCGACCACTGGGCACTGACCGACGAGGAGCGCCGACGCCGCCTGAAGACCTTCGATACAGGTGCGCGGCCGTGGGTGAGTGCGATCGTGCCCCGCAACCGCGCCGACGCCCAGTGCAACGGAGCCCAAGGGGCCAGACTCAGCCAGGAGTTGGAGCGGGCGATGCCGACCATCCTTGAGCGGGTGCGGCGCAGCGATTGTCGGATCGCGGTCAACGGTGTACCCACACTGAAGGCCTTCACCAGGGTCCTGCCGGACGTCGTGGCGCACACCACCCGCCAGTTCCTGAAATACGCCGAACCACACCCGCCACCGGGCCCGCACGTACCCAGGCCCCGCCTGATGGAGCCCTATCCACCTGGCCTGGACGCGGGAGACGACAACAGAGGAGAGGCATGACGGCCGCACGGGACGGAAGCATCATCACCTTCTACTCGTACAAGGGCGGCACCGGACGAACGATGGCCCTGGCCAACACGGCATGGATCCTGGCGGCCAACGGCAAACGCGTCCTGGCGGCCGACTGGGACCTCGAAGCCCCGGGCCTGCACCGCTTCTTCCACCCGTTCCTCGATGTCAATGTGCTCACGGCCACCTCCGGCGTCATCAACATCCTCCAGGACTTCGCCGCCGCCGCGACGGACGGAGTGCGGCGCACCGGACCTTGGCACCAGGAGTTCGCGGACGTCGAACAGCACGCCGTCTCGCTCACTCCCGAGCGTCTCGGGTTCAGCTTTCAAGACGGCGGCTCCCTCGACTTCCTCTCCGCAGGCCGCCAGTTCCGCGCCTACTCCTCAGCGGCCTCCTTCCTGGAGTGGGACAACTTCTACGACCGTCTCGGTGGCGGCACCTTCCTCGAGGGACTGCGCCAGAGCATGAAGCGGTCCTACGACTACGTCCTGATCGACTCCCGCACCGGGCTGTCAGACACCGCGGACATCTGCACCCTGCAAATGCCCGACCTTCTGATCGACTGCTTCACGCTGAGCGACCAGTCTCTGGAGGGCGCCGCCGAAGTAGCGAACAGCGTCGGAGACGCCAGTCGCAAGCGGCGCATACGGGTCCTTCCCGTACCGATGCGCATCGTCGAGGGCGAGAAGGAGAAGCTGGAGGCGGGCCGTGCGCTGGCCCAGCTGAAGTTCGCCGGACTGCCCAAGGGCGCCGACGGCGAGCCGCTGAGCGCCGACGAGGTCACCGCGTACTGGGGCAGCGTGGAGATTCCCTACCGGCCGTACTACAGCTTCGAGGAGATCCTCGCGACGTTCGGCGACGAGAAGGGCGACCCCAAGTCGCTGCTGTCCGCCTTCGAACGACTCACCACGGTCATCTCCGACGGCGAGATCACGTCAATGCCCCCGATCTCCGAAAGAGTACGGCTGCGCTGCCGGGATGCGTTCATCCGACGGCGGCCGCCGACCAGCGTGACCGAGATCGTCATCGCGTACACGGCGGAGAACCGGATGTGGTCCGACTGGATCGAGTCGCTGCTCAAACGCGCGGGCTGCAACGTCACCCTCCAAGACCTGTCCACCGCACCTCTCACCCCCTCAGCGCCCACGACCCGGGTCCTGGTGCTGTTGTCCAACGCGCTCCAGCGCTCCCGGAGCACCGAAACCGTCCTGGGCACCTTGCCGGCCGCCGACGCCGCGCACGGCCCGCTGGTGCCGGTGAGAGTCGACGAAGTCCGACTGCCGGAGCCGTACCAGGACCGTGCCGACCTCATCGACCTGTACGGACTCGACGAGGCAGGATGCGCCGGCACTCTCCTGGGCGCGCTGGACATGGCCACAAGAGTCACCGGCGGAGGTCCGGCGGCGCCACGGTTTCCCGGACAGACCCCGAACGTATGGAACGTACCGCAGCGCAACACCACGTTCACCGGACGCGGACAACTGCTCGATCAGGTACGTGACCAACTGCGGGGCGGCATGTCCGTGGTCCTGCCGCAAGCGCTCTTCGGCCTCGGCGGTGTCGGGAAGACCCAAATCGCGCTGGAGTACGTGCACCGCTTCATGGCCGACTACGACCTGGTGTGGTGGGTCTCGGCAGAGCACGCCGACAACGTGGTCGCCTCGCTCGCCGAGCTCGGTGCCCTCATCGACGCACCCGGCGGCGAAGACATGGCCCTCGCCAGCCAAGAAACTGTGCACATGCTCTCGCGTGGAAAACCCACCAAGAGGTGGATCCTCGTCTTCGACAACGCCGACAACCCCGACGACCTCGCCGACTACCTGCCCAACGGCGGGCACATCCTCGTCACCTCCCGCAACCAGGCCTGGTCGCAAAAAGGCGCCACTCTGTCCGTCGACGTCTTCCTACGCCAAGAAAGCATCGAACACCTCTTGCGGCGTGCGCCCGGTCTGACGGCCGAAGAGGCGGACCAGGTGGCCACGGCGGTCGGCGACCTGCCCTTGGCCGTGGAACAGGCCGGGGCCTGGCTGGCGGAGACCGCCACGCCCACAGCCGAATACCTACGACGGCTCACCGAACAGACAGCCGCCGTCCTGGCCCTCAACCAGCCCGCCGACTACCCAGAGACCGTCGCAGCGACCTGGAACATTTCCATCGAACGGCTGCAGGAACGTTCCCCCGCCGCCGTACGGTTGCTCCAGCTGTGCGCCTTTCTCGCCCCCGAACCGATCTCCTCCGACCTGCTGTACAGCAAGACCATGATCAACGCGCTCAAGCCGTACGATCCCGCGCTGCAGGACAGCCTTCTGCTCGGCCTGGTCATCCAGGAGATCAGGCTGTTATCCCTCGCCAAGGTCGAACAGGCCTCCAGCTCCATCCAGGTGCATCGGCTCGTACAGGCCGTGATCCGCTCACAGATGACGCAAGAAGACCAGCGCACGGCCCGGCACCTCGTCCACATGGTGCTCGCAGCCGCCCGTCCCGACGGCGACGAACCCACCGACAACCCGGAGACCTGGCCCACGTTCGGAGTCATCTGGCCGCACCTGGGCGCCTCCGACATCCGCAACTGCACCGAGACCGATCCACGCAGGCTCCTCATCGACCGGATCCGCTACCTGTGGAAGCGAGGCGAGTTCCCTCGCGCCCAGCAACTAGCCCAGGACATCCTCGCCCACTGGAAGTCGCGGCTGGGCGAAAACCACCAGCAGTACTTGTACCTCCGGGGCCAGCTTGCCAACGTCCTGCGCTCGCAAGGGCTGTACGTCGAGGCACGGGAGATCGACGAGGAACTGCGCGAGCGGCAGCGTCGGGTCCTGGGCACCAGGCACCCGCACACCTATGTCACCACCTCCAGCCTCGCCAGCGACCTCGCGGCACTCGGCGAGTACACACGGGCAGTGGAACTGGCGAAAGAGGCGCACGACGGGTTCAGCCAGATCTTCCACGACCTGCACCCTCGCACCCTCAACGCCGCCAACAACCTGGCGCTGGCCCAGCGCATGGTCGGCAACTACGGCAGGGCCCGCCAGATCGACCAAGAGACATACGACCGACGTCGCCGCCCCGAAGTACTCGGACCCGATCACCCCTACACCCTGGCATCGGCCGAGAGCCTCGGCCGCGACCTGCGCGAGGTCGGCCGCTACGCCGATTCCGTAACCGTCTTGTCCAAGGCCTACGAGCAGCACAAGAGCGTCCTGGGGAAAAAATTTCCGGGCACGCTCAGGTGCGCGAAGTCGCTCGCGGTGTCGCTACGCCGAGCGGGACAGCTGGAGGACGCGCGACGGCTGACGTCAGCAACACTGGAGCAGTATCAGACCCAGTACGCGGCGCCCACCCCGGACTCGCTCGCCTGCGAACTCAATCTGGCTGCGGACCTGTTCGCCGCCGAGGACAAGGAGACGGCCCGCAAGGTCGCTCAGAAGGTACTCGCCGAGTACGTCCTGAAACCAGGCGAAGCCCACCCCTACACCCAGGCCGCCATGAACAATCTCGCCATCTTCCACTGGGGGTGCGGGGAGGTCGACCAGGCCGAGGCGGTCTACCTCAAGGCGCTCAACCGCATGTCGACAGTGCTCGGGGACCACCATCCCCACACGCTGTTCTGCTCCGCCAACTACGCCATCCTGCTCGCCGAGGACGGTCGTCCGGAAGAGGCCTGGAAACGGGAGAAACAGGCCATCGACGTCCTGCGCTCCATCCTCGGCACCCAGCATCCGGAAACCATGGCTGTCGTCAACAACGGCGCCCTCACTCTGAGCTCCCTCGGTCGCTCCGCCGAGGCCCGCCTGCTGCATGAGGAGGCACTGACCGAACTGGTACGGCAACTGCGCCAGCTCGGCGAGAACAACGGCATCACGTTCTTCGCCACGCACGAACGACGGGTCTACCGGGATCTGGAGCCGCTGGCGGTGTGAGCAGTCGGCACGTGTCAGGCTCCGGACGGCGCTGACAGGAGCCAATCCAGGACCTCCGGAAGCGCACGCAGGGCCGCGAAGTGTGCCGCCTTCGGCTCCAGGACCGCCGTGGCGCGCGGGACGCGGGCAGCCAGCCAGGAAAAGTGGGACGCCGGGGAGAACGCGTCCTTGGCTCCGTGCCACAGCAACACCGGCACCCCGATGTACGCCGGATCGAACCCCCATGGGCCGGTCAGGGCGATCGCGTCATCGAGCCATCCGTAGACCGAGGTGCGCAGTGCTTCGCGGTAGGTGCGCAGCAACATCGAACGGATGGAACTGTCGGAGACGATCAGTCGGTCCTCGTGGGTGAGGTCCGAGCGCAGTTCGTCCAGGAGCCGGGCCGGGTTGCACCGTATGGCGGCAGAACGGGGGATGAGGCCGGCCGCGTACCGGTCCGGATCGGTGACCGCGGTCGTGAACTCCTCCACGTTGGACGGCGTCATTCCCTCGAACCAGTCCAGCCCTTCCGCATCCCTCGGCGCGAGCCCGACCAGAGCCGCTACTCGGGTCACCCGGCCAGGCATGAGGGCAGCGCAGGCCAGGGCATGCGGTGCTCCTCCGGAGCGGCCCACCACCGCGAATCGTTCCAGTGCGAACGCATTGGCTACAGCAGCTACGTCCTCGACGACGTCTGCGACCTGCCGGCCGGCCCTGCGGTCCGAACCGCCGTATCCGGGACGGTCGAAGCTGATGAGTCTGGTGCCGCGCTGATGAAGGAACAATGAGCGCGGCTTGGGTCCCACCCGACTGCCTGGCATGCCGTGCAGGAGAAACACGGGGCGCCCCTCAGGATCGCCCGAGATCTCTACCTGTAATCGCCGCCCATCCGCCGTCCTCACATGGTCAGGCACGTCGTGTCCCCTCCCGTGGCCGCGGCTGGGACCACGTTGCACGACACTTGCCCAGGCGGTCATACGCCGAAACGAATGCACAGGTCAACCGGTATCCGACAAACCAGGCCAGCGATGAGCGTCCGAATCAGCGCCGCACAGTCTCCGCTGACGGCCCTCAAGGTCCATGCTGTCCTCGGCGGGGCTCCAGGCTATTGGCCGGGAGCCCCCACCCTGTCGTTCAGTCCGCCGTCCGACGTAGCGACGTGCTTCTCATTCGAGGTCCACCGCACCTTGTCTGTACCGGACTTGAGCACCTTCTCCAGTTCGTCAGCGAACACCTCGGCGAGTCCACGCCATACCGGCCGTGACAGGCCGGCACCGCCTTCGTCGGCGGTGAGGTCTTGCAGGGCGACGTGGTCAGCCCCGGCGTCGAAGTACTCGCGAGTTCGTGCTCGTACACGCTCGGCGTCGCCCAAGGCGAAAAGAACCGTCGCGCACACGAGCGCCACCGCGTTGCTCATCCGGCCCGACGGCTGTGTCACCTGGGCCTTGCCCACCGGGCAGGACCTCGACGCCAGCACGTCGGTGCGTGCGCTGGGGCGCCTGGTTCAGCCAACCGGCCTGAGCGGTCCTATTAACAGTCGCCTCAGGTTCGCTCGGTACGAAGTAGCCGTCCAGATAAGCGATGCAACCCGTATGTAGGAGGCTAGTGATGGCAGTCAACGCAGCGCCGTCCGGGGAAGCGCCGGCCGGTCGGTTGGCAGGCCGGTGGGTGCCATGGTTGGTGATCGGCTTGTGGTTGGTGCTGGCGGCGGGCATGGTGCCGTTGAGCGGAAAATTGAGCTCGGTCACCACCGACAGCGCCGTGGACACCCTGCCGGCCAGTGCCGAGTCCACCAAGGTGGCGGTGCTGGACGACAGTCTCCCCGGCGGTGACGACAACACGTTCGTCTTCGTGTACCACCGCTCCGGCGGCATGACCGACGCCGACCGCGCGACGGTCGAGCACCACTACAACACCCTTGCCAAGCAGTACCCGCCGAAGCGAACGCGGGCGGCCGACGAGGACGACGAGGGCTCACCGACGAGCCCCTCCACCGACCGCAAGGCGATGATGTTCACCCTTGAGGTGAGCACGGCCTACGGCGCACCGGAGGACATCGTCGGCCCGTTGCGTGACGCCGCGAAGGACCGCCCCGCCGGCCTGGAACTCGACGTGACCGGCCCGGGCGCGATCGACGGCGACATGGATGCCGTCTTCGACGGCATCGACGTGCAGGTCCTCCTCACCACCATCGTCGTCGTCACGCTCCTGCTCATCCTCACCTACCGCAGCCCCGTGTTGTGGATCATCCCGCTGGTGGCCGTCGGCGCGGCCGCACTGACCTCCATGGGGACCGTCTACCTGCTCGTCAAGGGCTTCGGCATCGTGGTCAACGACCAGAACTCGGCGCTGCTGACGATCCTGGTATTCGGAGTCGGCACGGACTACGCGCTGTTGCTCATCGCTCGCTATCGGGAGGCACTGCACCACCATGAGAACGTCCGGCTCGCGATGGTCCACGCGCTGCGCGGCGCGGCGCCGGCCATCGTCGCGTCCGCGGCCACCGTGGTCGCCGGCCTGCTCTGCCTGCTCGTCGCGGACCTGAACAGCACCAGCGGGTTGGGCCCGATCGGTGCGGCCGGCATCGTGTGCGCGCTGGTGGCCATGCTGACGCTGTTCCCGGCGGTGCTCGTGGTGCTCGGCAGGCGGATCTTCTGGCCGGCCATCCCGCGGTTCAGCACGGCCATGGAGGAGAAGCCGGGGCTGTGGGGACGGCTCGGCACCGCCATCGGCCGCCGCCGGTGGCTGGCGGCGCTCGGCTCGCTCGGAGTCCTCGGCGTGCTCGCCCTCGGGCTGGCGGGCAACACCGGCGCCCTGCGGGAGCAGGACCAGTTCCTGTCCGCGCCGGAGTCGGTCACCGGCTTCACCGTTCTGCGCCAGCACTTCCCGGAGCTCGGCGGCCAGCCGATGACGATCTTCACGCGGCCGGCGCACCAGGAGCGGGTGCTCGACATAGTCAAGGACACTCGCGGTGTGGCCCTGGCCGTCCCGGAACAGACCAGCGGTGGCTGGGCCAACATCTCCGTGTTCCCGAAGGACGCGCCGGACACCGTCGCGGAGTACGACACGATCAAGCGGGTACGCACCGCCGTGCACGCCGTGAGCGGGGCGGAGGCCATCGTCGGCGGGCCGAGTGCGGAGAACCTCGACACCGAGGTGACCACCAAGCGTGACGAGAAGCTGGTGATCCCGCTGGTGCTCGCCGTCGTCCTGATCGTCCTCGGGCTGCTGCTGCGCGCGATCCTGGCCCCGCTGGTCCTGATGGCCACCGTGATCGTCTCATTCACCGCAGCCTTTGGCGGGAGCGTGTTCGTCTTCGACACGATCCTCGGGTTCAAGGGGATCGACTATTCGGTGCCGCTGCTGGCATTCCTGTTCCTGGTGGCACTCGGCGTCGACTACAACATCTTCCTGACCAGCCGGGCCCGGGAGGAGACCGTGCGTCTGGGCACCGGAGCGGGCATGCTCAAAGCCCTCTCCGCCACCGGTGGCGTCATCACCTCGGCAGGCCTGGTCCTGGCGGCCACGTTCGCGGTCCTCGCCACACTTCCGCTGGTGATGCTGATCGAGGTCGGGTTCCTGGTCGCCTTCGGCGTGCTGCTCGACGCCCTGCTGGTGCGGTCGGTCCTGGTGCCCGCCCTCACCTTGCTGATCGGCCGGCGGATCTGGTGGCCGAGCCGGCTGTCCCGTCCAGCGGCGGAGCTGCCGGACGCTCAACAGTCGCTCGCCGACGACGAGGAGCCCGCGCTGCAACGGTGAGCGCGGCAGCACGGACGAGATCCGGGACGGGGCCCCAGCCCCTTCCCGGATCTCTTTTTCATGGCCCGACGGTCGCCGCCCTTTGGTCCTGCGCCGTACGGCCGGGGCTGGGGGCCGACGCACCGTGTCCTGCCCCGACGGTGAGCCACGCGGGGCCATGCCTGAGGCCGCAGCCCCTTCTCCCCCGCGCCGCGCCGTGGGAGCGGGTCAGCTCATCACGGTGTCCTCCCCGGCACTGGGCCGCGCAATCGGGTCAGGCGGGGCGGACGGAGCGATCGGGGCAGGCGGGGCAGGCGGGGCCGCTGCCGGAAGGTCGACCCGAAGCAGCGCGCCACCGCGTGCGGAGCGGGCGACGGCGGCCCGGCCGCCGTGTGCGTCGACGACCCGCTGCACGATCGACAGCCCCAGGCCGGATCCCGGCAACGACCGGGCGCTGTCGGCACGGTAGAACCGGTCGAACACCCGCGGTACGTCGGCGGCGTCGATGCCCGGCCCGGCGTCGTCGACCTCAAGCACCGCCGACGTGCCCTCGATACGGAGCCGGACCTGGACCGGCTGGTCCACGGGAGACCACTTACCGGCGTTGTCAACGAGGTTGAGCACCGCCCGCTCAAGCGCAGCGGGACGCCCGCTCACCCACACCGAGGTCACGTCGAGCGCCACCTCGATGTCGGGCACACGGGAACCCGCCCGGGTCGCGGCGGCCAGCACCACATCGGCGAGGTCGAGCACCTCGGTGCTCTCGTCGCTGACGTCCCCGCGCGCCAGGTCGGTCAGCTCGGCGACAAGGGTGCTCAACTCGGCCACCTGGGAGCCGAGATCGTTGAGCAGCCGGGTCCGGCCGTCCGCCGGCAGCGCGCTGTCCAGGGTGCCGCGCCGATCGAGTCGTATCAGCAGCTCGACGTTGAGGCGCAGGCTGGTGAGCGGGGTCTTCAGCTCGTGGGCGGCGTCCTCGGCGAGCAGCCGCTGAGCCCGCCGGGAATCGCGGAGCGCGGCGAGCATGTCGTTGATCGACCGGATCAGCCGCCGGATCTCCCCGCCGCCCTCATCCGGGATGTCGGCGTCGAGATCCCGGGTGTGCGCGACACGTACCGCGGCAGCGGTCAGCCGGTCGATCGGTGCCAGCCCGGTCCGCGCCACGGTCCGACCGACAAGGGCACCACCGACCACGCACAGCAGCCCGATCAGCAGCATGCCGAACCCGAACTGGTTGATCGGGCTGTCGTCGACGACGCGGGCCACCTGGACCGCGCCATCGCCCGCCCGCAGCGTGTAGATGACGTAGCCGTCCTCGTCGCTGTCGTTCGACTCCATCAGGTCGGCCGACGCGCCCTGCGCCACACGCCCGGCGTCCACGCTGACCGGGGGCAGCGGGGGTTGGCCGGCCGGCGTCCGGATCGAGCCGTCGGGCAGGATGACCCGCACCAGACGACCGGATCCGGGATACGGCGGTAGCTGGACCTGCGCCAGACCGGCGCGCTCCGCGTTCGTCGCCAACACGCGGGAGTCAGCACGCATCTGATCCTCGGCGGTGTCCTTCAGCTCCCAGTCCAGCAGCTCACTGGCCACCTGGAAGGCTACGAACACGCTCACCGCGATGGCCGTCGCAGCGATCACCGTCAGCCTGGCCCGCAGGGACCACCGGCGCCACCATCGAGTCAGCCGGCGCGGTTCCCGGCCGACGTGCCTGCTCACGGAGGAGTCTCCCGCAACGTGTACCCCAAGCCGCGCAGCGTGTAGATCAATCGCGGCTCACCCTCGGCCTCCATCTTGCGGCGCAGGTAACTCACGTACACCTGAAGGTTGTTGGCGGTGGAGCTCAAGCCGAAGCCCCAGATCGCCCCGAACAGCGCGTCGCGGGTCACGACCCGGGTCGCGTTGCTCACGAGGACCTGCAGGAGGGAGAACTCGGTCCGCGTCAGGCGCAGCGGCCGCGCGCCCCGCCACGCCTCGAACCTGTCGACATCGAGCCGGAGGTCGGCGAACGACAGGATCTGCGACTCCTCGTCGGTCGGCGTGCGTCGGCGCAGCAGAGCCCGTACCCGGGCCAGTAACTCCTCGGTGGCGAACGGCTTGGGCAGGTAGTCGTCGGCGCCCGCGTCCAGCCCCGTGACCCGGTCGGAGACCTGGTCACGGGCGGTCAGCATCAGCACCGGCAGATCGCGACCTGCGGCCCGCAACCGTCGGCAGGTCTCCAACCCGCCGAGGCGGGGCATCATCACGTCGAGGAGCAGCAGATCCGGTGTGTCGCCACCGACCCCGTCGAGCACGGCGAAACCGTTGGAGACGGTGCTGGTGTCGTAACCCTCGACCTGGAGCACCCGCTCCAGCGACTCACGGATGGCCGCCTCGTCATCCGCGATCATGATCCGCACGCCGGCCCACCCCCCTCCAGTCGATGCTTTTTCCGCTCATTGTCCCCGAGCAACCTGAGGCCAGGATTAGAGCGTCGCCGCTGTAGTACGCGCGGGCCGTGCTCTTGAGGATGCCTACGGTCGTGTCCTACGGGGTGAGGCGGACGAGGCGCTTGTAGAAGCAGAGTGCGGCGGCAAGTTTGAGAAGTACCAGGTAGTTGAAGGCCTGGCGCTTGTAGCGGGGACTGAGTCTGCGGTAACCGGACAGCCATGACGTTGGGTCGGCCGCGGATCAGGCGCGCAGGGGACGTGCCCTTCAGGCGGTTCGCAGCAGCGACGGCATTACGGTCGGCCTGCGGTTTCGCACCTCGCGTCGCCTGCATCTGGTTGCGGACTCCTGCTGGACCTCGTCGCGCGGAGGTCCGTGACGTCGCGGCCGCGAGGGCCGGACAGGTCAACACCGTCGCCGCCCGCACGGACCGGGTGGACGTCGACGCCTTGCTGATCCGGCCCGACGGCTGTGTCGCCTGGGGCCTGCCCACCAGGCAGGACCTCGACGCTTCCACGCTGGTGCGTGCGCTGGGCACCGGGTCCGGCCAACCGCCCTGAGTGGCCGTCCTAACGTTCGTCTCAGGTTCCCTCGGTAGGAAGTAGGCATCCGGATAAGCGAGGTAACCCGTCGTGTCTTGCAGACGGATGCCGCACGGATACCGCACCACACGAACACCTGAGGAGAAACCGAAATGAAGTCCGACGCAAACCCTGTGAAGCGCCTCACGACGGGACGCCGCGGCTTTCTAGCCGGCACGGCAGCACTTGGCTTTGGCGCAGGCTTATCCACGCATGCCATTGCCTCCCGCGCGACAGCGAACGAGACTACGGATTTTTCACTGCGAGACCAGGACCTCCCCTTCATCGGCACGGAAGAGACCTTTTCCACCCATGAATTGATGGTGCTGAACGACAGGCTGTTCCTTGAGGATACTGGTCTTGCCGAACTCGGCCCGCGCCGCATCGGCGCAATGGATGAAGCGGGACTCAACGTTCAAATCCTTTCCGCACATACGCCAGGTGTGCAGAACGTCAAGGGTCAGAAGGGAATCGATTTCGCGTATCGCCTAAACAAGCTGCTCGCCGACGGGCCGATGGCCACCTATCCGGGGCGGTTTAAAGCATTTGCAACCCTGCCTCTGCAGAATCCGGAGGCTTCGGCAGACGAACTGGAACGCACAGTTCGGGAGGATGGCTTCCTGGGATGTCTGACCAATGGAATCATCGGGAAGAAATTTCTCGATCATCCCGATTTCGAGCCGCTGCTGGCGCGGGCCGAAGCCCTTGATGCGCCGATATACATCCATCCGGGCCTGCCACCTGACGAGGTTTTCGAAATCTACTACAGCAACATGCGGCCGGAATATCAGAAAGAGTTCCAGGATCAGGTTCTCAGCATCTCTGCATATGGCTGGCATCAGGAAGTCGTTACTCAGTGCCTCCGAATGATCACCTCGGGAGTGTTCGACAGGCATCCCAAGCTCCAGATCATCATCGGCCACATGGGAGAGGGCCTTCCGTTCTTTTACGCACGCGTCGTGGAGAAGATGAGCGAAGTAACCAAGAAGAGCCTGGACAAGCCGTTCGAGCAGTATTTCCATGACAATTTCTGGTTCACAACCAGCGCATTCCCGCAGACCGAACTACTCGATCTCCTGCTGGAGCACATAAACGTGGATCGAGTGATGTTTGCAACCGACTACCCGTTTGCAAACATCAAAACTCAAACCGACTGGTTCCGGGGAGTCGCCTTGCCACGCGAAGACAAGGAAAAGATTGCGTTCCGAAACGCAGAAAAACTGTTCGGAATCAAAGTCTGACACGCCCCGAGGGTCAGAATGATTCCCGTTAAGCGACGGGCCAGCGTCGGCGGAAACAGAGAATGCTTTGACTGTAAGACGAGCGTGCAGCCGTAGTGTGCGATGCACGGCTAACCGCGCGGTTCGTACGGGTCTGCTGCGGGCTGCCCGGGAACAGCAGAGACAAAAGTGTGCTCCTGAGGTCGTGCGACTCGGGACGCGCGGAAGAGGCACACGGGCCCGCGCCCAGCGGACCGTTCGGAGTCCCGCCCCCCGGATGCGCCTGCACGGATCGGCCCGGAGACGCGGACTGAGTCTGCCGCAGACAATTGCCACCTTGCCGTGCGAAGGGGGCATTCGCCGTCCGAGACGCTCCTCCATGGCCACGATGAGCTCCTCGGACGCGGGCGGGAATCCCAGCCACCGTCCCTCCCGAGCAGCTTCGTTGCCCGCGCTCAGCGCCGTGGGGTCTGTACGGTGAGCGGTGTAACTCCCGAGCTGGAAGCGACAGTTGATGACTGACGTGACGAGTGACACCGAGGCCGGGAAGGCCGCTGTGAGTGGGGCGGGCACCGTGGATGACGGGCTGGTCGCCGAGCTGGTGACCCGGGCCCAGGCCGGTGGGGTGAAGCTCACCGGGGAGGGTGGCCTGTTGCAGCAGCTGACGAAGCGGTTGTTGGAGTCCGCGCTGGAAGGCGAACTCACCGATCATCTGGGCCACGAGCCCGGTGAGCGGGCCGAGGGCGGCCGGGAGAACTACCGCAACGGACACCGCTCCAAGAGGGTGATCACCGAGTCGGGGCCGGTCGAGATCGCGGTGCCGCGGGACCGGGCCGGGTCGTTCGAGCCGCAGCTGGTCAAGAAGCGCCAGCGGCGTTTGGGCGGGGTGGACGAGATGGTCCTGTCGCTGTCGGCGAAAGGGCTCACGCACGGGGAGATCTCCGCGTATCTCGCCGAGGTCTACGGCGCGGAGATCTCTAAGTCCACGATCTCCACGATCACCGACAGCGTGATGGCCGGCATGAGCGAATGGCAGAACCGTCCCCTGGACACCGTCTATCCGGTCGTCTTCATCGACTGCGTGAACGTGAAGGTCAGGGACGGGCAGGTCGCCAACCGGCCTGTCTACATGGCGGTGGCGGTCACCGCCGAGGGACAACGGGACATCCTGGGCCTGTGGATCGGCGACGGCGGGGAGGGCGCGAAGTACTGGCTCCAGGTCCTGACCGAGATCAAGAACCGCGGCGCGGCCGATGTCCTGATGCTGGTCTGCGACGGCCTGACAGGCCTCCCGGACGCCGTGAACACCGTCTGGCCTGCGACGATCGTCCAGACCTGCGTCGTTCACCTGCTGCGGAACAGCTTCCGTTACGCGGCCCGGCAGGACTGGGAGAAGATCGCGAAGGCGCTCAGGCCCGTCTACACCGCGCCGACCGAGGACGCCTCGCTCGAGCGGTTCGTGGAGTTCACCGACGCCTGGGGCGGGAAGTATCCGGCGATCGTCCGGCTCTGGGAGGCGGCCTGGGCGGAGTTCGTGCCCTTCCTCCGGTTCGACGTGGAGATCCGCAAGATTGTCTGCACCACCAACGCGATCGAGAGCATCAACGCGCGCATCCGAAAGGCCGTCCGGGCCCGGGGACACTTCCCCACCGACCAGGCCGCCCTCAAATGCGTCTACCTCGCCGTCATGAGCCTGGACCCGACCGGCACCGGACGCAAACGCTGGACCATGCGCTGGAAGGCTGCACTCCAAGCCTTCGACATCACCTTCGACGGCCGGCTCACCGCCGGACGCCGCTGAACAAATCCGACTGAGTTCCACCGTTCGCTACACAGACCCGCGCGCTGATCCGCCGCCCGTTCCGCGGCGGCGAGGCCGACGGTGCGCTCGTCGTGAGCTCCGGTGAGGCCGAACTCGCGGCGCTGGCAGGGAATCCCGAGGAGCTGGAGCGAGCCCATCAGTTGCGCACGGCCCTCGCCGTGCGCGCGGCACTCGACGCGCAGTTCCGCCGCGCCCTGGACACCTGGTGGCAGCAGGCGCAGTCGGTACGCACGGGTGAAAGCACGGTGACGAACCGGATCAGCGGAGGCACCCAGTACGGCCCCGTCGTCCAGGGCCGGGACTTCAACGGCCTCACCATCACCGCGCACGGTTCGGGCGAGCCCCGTACAACGCCCGCCGGCACACACGGACCGACACTCCCCGACACGGAGGGCACGGCCCCTGGCGGCCCGGGCGGTCGGCAGGAGGACTGAACAGGTTGTCGCCGACGGGACCCGGCTCACGTCCTCCGGGCGAGGCGACGTTGCACCTCGGCGTGGCGGAGCTGGTAGGTGGCGCCGACCTGCCGCAGTACTCCCCGTCGATGGGCATCCGCGAGGAACGACATCAACCGCCATGGCACCTGGCCGCGCAGGGCGAGCCACCATCGGGCGAGCGTGAACGGGCCGTACCTGGCCTGGAGGAAGCCCCATGCCAGACCGGTGGCCAGCCCGTCGGCCACCCCGGTCATGGCCCCCCGCCACGGACCCAGGGCCGAGGTTATGACGACGGCGGCGGCCAGGCCGATGGCGAGGCCGCCCGCCGCGGCAGTGGTCCAGAACGTGACGCGGTCCTGGCCGAGTACGGTCTGCGGATCCGCAGCGACCGTTGCCTCGGCCGGCTTGGCCTCCAGCCCGGCGCCGAAGGAACCGCCGACGGCGGCGACCAGCCCGGACAGCAGCCCGCTGAGCCATCCGGTCTGCAGGGTGACCGCGATCCCGAGGGCGAGACCGCCGCCCAGGCCGGTGAGGATGCCGAGCGGTGACCAGCGGATTCCTCGCGCCGGAAGGCGGCCGTGGCCCAGGGTGACGACGCAAGCGGCGGCGACGCCGAATCCGACGCTGTTGACCAGCGGCGCCGAGTCCCCCATCTCGGGTTCGCCGACGAACGCCCCGACGAACGACGCCGCGACGCCACCCGCGAGCCCGGCCCGGAAACCGCCGAGGAATCCGGGCACCAGGCCCAGCGCGAGCCCGCTGACGAGATAGCCCGCCGGGCTGGGAATCCCGAGGGCGAGGCGCATGCCGAGCCCGAACGCGGAGCCGAGAAGGCTGCCGATCAGACCTCCCGCCAGCCCGCGGTTGAAACTCGGGGCGGGTGGACTCCACCGCCGGCCGACCATCGCCACGGCGACCCCGACGAGCATGCCGACCCCGAGCCAGGCACCGAACGGCATCACCACACCGGCCGGCACCGCCACAAGCCCCACCGCGACCCCCGCCAGAATCCTCGGCGCCGCGTCGGTTAGGTCCCACCATCTGAGGTCGGTGGTGCCCTGCTGGCGGTCCTCCAGGTCACGGGCGAGGAACGTCAGGAAGTGGGACGCCTGCCCGCGCGTCCATCTGTGCCGCGATCCCGAGGGCCCGGCCGGTACCGGGACCGGAGTCCGGTCCCGCGCGTAGGAGGCGGGGATGAAAGCATCCAGCAGATGCTCCCGGATCGCGGTGTCCGTGGGGAACCGTGAGCGGTCCAGGAGTTCGAAGGGACGCCCGGCGTGGGCGTGTTGCTCGTCCGGCGCAGGACCCCGTCCGGAACCCACCGCGGGGGCAGCGGGGGCATACGGGCCGTCCTTCACCGCGTTCGGCGAGGAGTTGTAGGCGACGCGGGCCAGGTACGCCATCAGCGGCGTCGTCAGTAACCGGCCCAGCGGGTGGGTGTCGTGCTCGGCGTCCAGCGCGGCGAACACCTCCAGCCAGCGGGCTTCGCCGGTCGATCCGCCCGCGGAGTCCCGTAAGTACGACGCGACGGTGTCCAGGTCCAGCGGCTCGGCCTCGACGCCCGCCGCGCCGGTCACCCGGACCTCGTACCCGTCCTGAGCCCGCAC